>CALFNI010000548.1 GCA_937902695.1 uncultured Rhodanobacteraceae bacterium | reverse complement strand
CCAGGCAGATCCTGATCGCCGATGCCCGGCTTCTCGCCGCGGAACGTCGCGATCGCCTCGGTCGTCGACGCGAACGTGCGGCCATTGGCGAGCACGTGCGTGTGCCAGCCGCGCTCGACCATCGCCCAGTCCGCCTCGTATCGATCCATCGTGAGCTGCATGCGGCCGCCGCCGGAGACGATGCGCGCGTCACAACCGGACTGGCGCAATCCAGCGAGAAACCGCTCGGTGCGATCGACATATTCCAGCGCTGTCGTCGGACCGACGTCGCGGCCGTCGAGCAGCGCGTGGACGTACAGCTTCTTGCAGCCGGCCTTGGCGGCGCGCCCGAGCATCGCCTCGAGGTGATCGAGGTGGCTGTGGACGTTGCCGTCGCTGAGCAGGCCGAGGAAGTGCACCGCGCCGCCGCGGGTGCCGCGCGCGACGACCTGGTTCCAGGTCTCGCCCTCGAAGATCGCGCCGCTCTTGATCGCGCGTCCGACGAGCATCGAGCCCTGCGCGTAGATCTTGCCCGCGCCGAGCGCGTTGTGCCCGACCTCGCTGTTGCCCATGTCGTCGTCGCTCGGCAGGCCGACCGCCTTGCCGTGCGCGCGGAGCTCGCCGCGGACGCCCGGGGCCCACAGCCGGTCGAGCGTCGGGGTCGAGGGGATCGCGACCGCGTCGGCCTCGTCCATGTGCTGACCGACCTCGTGCCCGATCTCGCCCCCGACCGGATCGCGTTCCGCACGGTCGAGGATCAGGACTGGACGCGCGCCTGGATGGATCAGTTCCAGCCGATGCGCTTCGGCCGGCGGCTCTGGATTTATCCCTCGAACATCGAGCCGCCCGCGGACGACGCCGACGCGATCGTCGTGCGCCTCGATCCCGGCCTTGCGTTCGGCACCGGCACGCACCCGACCACGGCGCTCTGCCTCGAATGGCTCGACGCGCTCGATCTCGCCGGCTTGACCGTCATCGACTACGGCTGCGGCTCGGGCGTGCTCGCGATCGCGGCGCTGAAGCTCGGCGCCGCGCGCGTCATCGGCGTCGACAACGATCCGCAGGCCCTCGCGGCAAGCCGCGACAATGCCGAGCGGAACGGCATCGCCGACCGACTCGCGCTCCTGACGCCCGACGAGTTCGCGCCGGAAACGGGCGATGCGCTCGTCGCCAACATCCTCGCCGGGCCGCTGGCCGAGCTCGCCCCGCGCTTCGCGCAGTGCCTGAAGGCCGGCGGCGCGCTCGCCCTTTCGGGCATCCTCGCCGGTCAGGAAGCCGAGCTCGTCGAGCGCTATTCGGCCTGGTTCGACGCGCTTGCGATCGCGACGCGCGAGGACTGGATCCGCATCGGCGGAACGCGGCGCTAGCGTAGCCGTCGAGCGCCGACCGGTCAGCGAATCGCAGCCTGGAGGACTTCGTGCACCCGCTCCGCTGGATCGGCGGCAAGCTCGCCCGCTACCTTTCCGAACCGCGCGACACCGCGCACGTGATGACGCACCATCCGGAGCGCCTCGCAGCGACGCTCCGCAAGGGCGACGTGCTGCTGATCGAAGGCACGAGCCGCTTCGCGACGGCGATCCGCTACGTCACGCAATCGACGTGGTCGCACGCGGCCCTCTGCATCGGCGATGCGCCGGATGCGAACGGCGATCCGCTCGCCAAGCGCCTGGTCGAAGCCGACATCAACGCCGGCGTGCGCGTGATGCCGCTCGGCTTCTACATCAACTGGCACACGCGCATCTGCCGGCCGGTCGGCCTTACCGACGCCGAGATCGACGCGCTCGTGAAATACGCGACCGATCGCATCGGCAACCAGTATGACCTGCGCAACGTGTTCGACCTCGCGCGCTACCTGATCCGCACGCCGCCGGTGCCCGACCGGTTCAAGCGGCGCCTCCTCTCGCTCGGCAGCGGCGATCCGACGCGCGCGATCTGCTCGTCGCTGATCGCCGCGGCGTTCGGCGCCGTGCGCTACCCGGTGCTGCCCGACGTCGAAGTCGCGCGCGCGAAAGGCGCGCAGGGCGTTCACCATGAGCGCGAGATCCTGCACATCCGCGATTCGCGCCTGTACGCGCCGCGCGATTTCGATGTCTCGCCGTACTTCCGCATCGTCAAGCCCTCGCTGCAGGACGGCTTCGATCCGCACACGCTGCAGTGGGCGCCGGAAGCGGATCCCGGCTGAGAGGAAAAACGCCGACGGGTCGTCGAACGCCGCCCCGCGCGACATTAGAATGGCGCCATGTACACGCAGTGTCCCGAGTGCCTGACGGTCTTCAAACTTGGCGGCGCCGAGCTCGCGGCGACGCTCGGCAGCGTCCGTTGCGGGCATTGCAGCGCGATCTTCGATGCGTTGCGCACGCTGACCGATCAGCTGCCGCCGGAGCCGATCGGCACGCTCGACACGCATCCGGCGCAGGTCGCGCCGCCGCAGCTCGGCCTGCCGGTATTCCGGCCCAATCCGGCGCAGGGCCAGGGCTCGCTGCTGTTCGATCCCGACGAGCGCCCGCGCGCGACCGAACGCCCGTCGACGACGCCCTCGTTCACGCGCCGACGGCGCACGCGGCAACGTCGCACGGGCCCGTGGATCGCCGGCAGCGTCGCGCTGCTGCTGACGCTCGGCGGGCAGATCGCATGGGCCGAGCGCGCGCTCTGGCTCGACGATGCGCGCGTGCGTGCATGGATCGATCCCGCGTGCGCGAAGCTCGGATGCCGGCTTCCGCCGCGACATGACGCCGGCGCGCTCGAGCTCCTGTCGCGCGACATCCGTCCGCATCCGTCGGTGCCGGGCGCGCTGATCATCTCGGCCAGCGTGCGCAACGACGCGGACTTCGCGCAGGCGTTTCCGGTCGTCGAGATCACGCTCTCGGATCTCGACGAGACGCGCATCGCGATGCGCCGGTTCCAGCCGCGCGAATACGTCAGCGACGCGCGCACGATCGCGCAAGGTCTCGCACCCGGAGCGACCACGGCGCTCGTGTTCGAAGTCGCCGATCCCGGCAAGAACGCGGTCGCGTTCGAGTTCAAGTTCGACGAGTAGCGCGCGTCTCGTCGCAAGCACGAATGTGCGCGCGCATCAAGTGGCGCTGCTGCATGTGCGCGTGAGGAAAGCGACGCAAGTGCGCGCGCGCGCTGAGATCGTTGCGACGCCAGAAAAATTTCGTCGCCACGGGACTTATCAAGCGCACGGCGCAGCGCTAATATCCCTTCCCCGTGTGCACTGCCGATGTGCGCACTGGCCGCTCAGGGACGTTCGAGAATCCAAGGGGCCATCGTTCCGTGAATGCCGTCAGCATCCTGCGCGCCGAAGCCGCGCATGAACCGCAATTGCAACCTGCGCTGCGCGAATGCGTTTCGCGCGCCGTGCGCCGTTATCTTTCCGACGTCGAGTCGCAGCCGCGCGAAGGCGTCTACGCGCTCGTGCTGCACGAGGTCGAATCGCCGCTGCTCGCCGAAGTGCTCGCCTGGTACGGCGGCAACCAGAGCAAGGCCGCGGCCGCGCTCGGGATCAATCGCGCGACGCTGCGCAAGAAGCTGCATCAGTACGGCCTCGCCGACTGAGGCGAAGCCGAGCTCGCCGGGTGCAACGCTGACGCGCTGCGAAACGCACGCTCGTGCGGCCTCGTCCCTGAGCTTTTCCCACGCGCACGCGGCAGCGCCGGTATACTCTGGGCCCTCACCGTCCCGATACGCCCCATGTTCGATGCGACCCTGGTGCCCGTCCGGCGGGCGCTGATCAGCGTTTCCGACAAGACCGGCCTCGTCGATTTCGCGCACGGGCTCGATGCGCTCGGCGTCGCGCTCGTCTCCACCGGCGGCACGGCCGGTGCGCTGCGCCAGGCCGGCGTGCCGGTCACCGACGTTTCGACGCTGACCGGCTTTCCGGAGATCATGGAAGGCCGCATCAAGACGCTGCATCCCAAGGTGCATGGCGGGCTGCTCGGCCGGCGCGGCACCGACAATGCGGTCATGGCCGAGCACGACATCGTGGCGATCGACCTGCTCGTCACGAACCTCTACCCTTTCGAGGAGGC
>CALFNI010000547.1 GCA_937902695.1 uncultured Rhodanobacteraceae bacterium | reverse complement strand
GAAAGGCCAAAGCAAGAACCCACATCGGTACGAAAAAGCGAGAATGCCGCCCCGCGAAAGGGGCAAAAACAACCCCCAATACCCCTTACCCTCAATTTGTGATCTACTTTTCGCTGCAAGCATAAAAACCAGCCCCAACCCGCACGAACCTCACAGCAGGCAGTCGGAACAGGTAGTGGAAATGTGAGCTTCGTACCGGTCTCTACCCCCAAGGAGACAGTCAATGGCAATCAGCATCAGCCTGACGGTAAACGGCACCCCGGTGACCGCCGAAGTCGAACCCCACAGCCTGCTTGTCCAGTTCCTGCGCGACCAGCTTCGCCTCACCGGTACACACATCGGCTGCGATACCGCCCAGTGCGGCGCCTGCACCGTCCACCTCAACGGCCGCGCCATCAAATCCTGCAACATGCTCGCAGTCCAGGCAGAAGGCGCCACCATCACCACCATCGAAGGCCTCGCCACGAACGGCACCCTCCATCCGATGCAGGAAGCCTTCCGCAACTGCCACGGCCTCCAGTGCGGTTTCTGTACGCCCGGCATGGTCATGAGCGCCACCGCGCTCGTCCAGACCCATCCCGATGCCAGTGAAGCCGACGTGCGCCGTCAGCTAGACGGCAACCTGTGCCGCTGTACGGGCTATCACAACATCGTCAAGGCCGTCCTCGAAGGCGCCGCCGGCATGAAATCCGCCAGCCGCAACGCCAGCGCAGATGCAGCCGCATCCGCCAACGTCACCGCCTGAGGAGCCGACGATGAACGCACCCGATACCCCCCGCATGATCGGCGCCTCCGTCAAACGCAAGGAGGACTATCGTTTCCTGACCGGCAACGGCCAGTACACCGATGACATCGTCCTCCCGCAACAGACGTACGCCGTCTTCCTGCGCTCGCCACACGCGCACGCACGCATCAAAAGCATCGACACGGCCGCGGCGAAAGCATCCCCCGGCGTCGTCGCGATCTTTACCGGCGCCGACATGGCCGCCGAAAACGTCGGCGGCCTGCCGTGCGGATGGCTCATCCACAGCGTCGACGGCAAGCCGATGAACGAGCCGCCGCATCCCGTCATCGCGCACACCAAAGCCCGTCACGTGGGCGACCAGGTCGCGCTCGTGATCGCCGAATCGATCAAGGCCGCAAAAGACGCCGCCGAACTCATCGAGGTCGACTACGATGTGCTGGCCGCCGCCGTCGACACCGCGCACGCGGCCGACCCCGGCCAGCCGGCGGTTCACGACGAAGTGCCGGACAACACCTGCTACACGTGGGGCCACGGCGACAAGGCCGCCACCGACGCCGCCTTCGCCAAAGCCGCCCACGTCACGACGCTCGACATCGTCAACCAGCGCCTGATCCCGAACGCGATCGAACCTCGCGCGGTCAACGCGAGCTGGTCGCCACAGGACGACAGCTACACGGTCTACGTCGCGAACCAGAATCCCCACGTCGAGCGCCTGCTGATGGCCGCGTTCGTGCTCGGCCTGCCAGAGTCGAAACTGCGCGTGATCGCGCCCGACGTGGGCGGTGGCTTCGGCTCGAAAATCTTCCTCTACGCTGAAGACGTCGCGCTCACGTGGGCGTCGAAGAAAATCCGCCGCCCCGTCAAATGGACGGCCGAGCGCTCGGAGTCGTTCCTCTCCGACGCCCACGGCCGCGATCATGTGACGAAAGCCGAACTCGCCATGGACGCCGACGGCAAGTTCCTCGCGATGCGCGTCCACACGATCGCGAACATGGGCGCCTATCTGTCGACGTTCGCCTCCAGCGTGCCGACGATCCTCTACGCGACGCTGCTCGCCGGCCAGTACGCGACGCCCGCGATCTACGCCGAAGTCAAGGCGGTCTTCACGAACACGGTGCCGGTCGACGCCTATCGCGGCGCAGGACGCCCGGAAGCGACGTACGTCGTCGAACGGCTCGTCGAAACCGCGGCGCGCGAGATGAAGGTCGATCCGGCCGAAATCCGTCGGCGCAACTTCATCCGCGAGTTTCCGTATGCGACGCCGGTCGGCCTCACCTACGACACCGGCGACTACGAAACCAGCCTCGCCCGCTCGCTCGAACTCGCGGACGTGAAAGGCTTCGCCGCGCGCAGGCAGGCATCGGAGAAGAACGGCAAGCGGCGCGGCCTCGGCTACTCGTGCTACATCGAAGCGTGCGGCCTCGCGCCGTCGAACATCGCGGGCGCGCTCGGCGCGCGGGCCGGGCTGTTCGAAGTCGGCGAAATCCGCGTGCATCCGACCGGCTCGGTCACCGTCTTCACCGGCTCGCACAGCCACGGTCAGGGTCACGAAACGACGTTCGCGCAGGTGGTCGCCGACCGCCTCGGCATCCCGCTCGAAAACGTCGAGATCGTCCACGGCGACACCGGACGCATCCCGTTCGGCATGGGCACGTACGGCTCGCGCTCGATCGCGGTCGGCGGCTCGGCGATCATGAAGGCGCTCGACAAGATCGAAGCGAAAGCAAAGAAGATCGCCGCGCATCTGCTCGAAGCCGCCGCCGAGGACATCGAGTTCAAGGATGGCGTGTTCCGCGTCGCGGGCACCGACCGCACAAAGGCGTTCGCCGACGTGTCGCTCGCCGCGTACGTGCCGCACAACTATCCGCTCGACAAACTCGAACCGGGCCTCGACGAAAGCGCGTTCTACGATCCGACGAACTTCACGTATCCATCCGGCGCGTACATCTGCGAAGTCGAAGTCGATCCCGATACGGGCGAGTGCCGCATCCAGCAGTTCACGGCGGTAGACGACTTCGGCAACGTGATCAATCCGATGATCGTCGAAGGCCAGGTGCACGGCGGGATCGGGCAGGGCATCGGCCAGGCGATGCTCGAGCGCTGCGTGTACGACAACGAGAGCGGTCAGTTGCTCTCCGGCTCGTACATGGATTACGCGATGCCACGCGCGTCGGATCTGCCGAACTTCACCGTCGAGACGTCGAAGGGCACGCCCTGCACGCACAACCCGCTCGGCGTGAAAGGCTGCGGCGAGGCGGGCGCGATCGGCTCGCCGCCGGCGGTGATCAACGCGATCCTCGATGCGCTCGCGCCGCTCGGCGTGACGGACCTGCAAATGCCGGCGACGCCGCATCGCGTGTGGTCCGCGATCCGCGCCGCTCAAAACCCGACGGCCTGAACGGAGGAAGCCGACATGTATGCATTCGACTATCAACGTGCTTCCGACGCGAAAGCCGCCGTCGCGGCCCTGAACGCGGACAGCGACGCGAAATACCTCGCGGGCGGACAAAGCCTGCTGCCGACGATGCGCCTGCGCCTCGCGCAGCCATCACAACTGATCGACGTCACGCGCATCGCCGCGCTGAAGGAGATCAAGGTCGACGCGAAAACGGTGACGATCGGCGCCGCCGTCTGTCACGCGGACGTCGCGGGCAACGCCGACATCCAGCGCGTGCTGCCTGGCCTCGCCAGCCTCGCCGCGCACATCGGCGACCGCCAGGTGCGCGCGCTCGGCACGATCGGCGGCTCGCTCGCGAACAACGATCCGGCTGCGTGCTATCCGGCGGCGGTGCTCGGCCTCGACGCGACCGTCGTCACCGACAGGCGGCGCATCACCGCCGACGATTTCTTCGTCGGCATGTACGAGACCGCGCTGGAACCGGACGAGCTGATCATCGCCGTCGAGTTCCCGGTGCCCGAGCGCAGCGCCTATGAGAAGTTTCGCAACCCGGCTTCGCACTTTGCGCTGGTGGGCGTGTTCGTCGCGAAAGGCGCAAACGGCGTGCGCGTGGCGGTAACGGGCGCGGCTTCGTCGGTGTTTCGCGCGACGGCGCTGGAGCAGGCGCTCGCCGCGAATTTCACGCAGGAAGCGGCGCGCGCGGTCACGATCGACGCCGGCAACCTCAACACCGACATGCACGCGAGCGCCGACTATCGCGCGCATCTGATCCCGGTGCTGGCGGCGCGGGCGATTGGCGGTATCAGCAGCGGCAGCTGACGCGCCACCGGCGGCAAGCGGCCATCGACAGCAGGCGGCGCGGGTCCACGGTTATCCCGGACCGGCGCCGCGCAACACCGCCCGCCGCCCGTCACCGCCTGTATCGCCGTTCCGTAGTGCCGCCGTGCCATGAGTTCACCGATGACAACCACGCAGCCCGATTCAATCGACGCCACCCTGGAAAAGCTCACCGTTCAGGGTTACTTCGCGAGCCGCGAACTCGCGACGGCGCTCTATCTTGCGCTGCGGATGGAGCGGCC
>CALFNI010000546.1 GCA_937902695.1 uncultured Rhodanobacteraceae bacterium | reverse complement strand
GCGCAGCACGACGAACGCGAGCGCCACCTGTCCCTTCAGCTTGTCCGCGACGCCCACGACCGCCACTTCCGCGACCGCCGCGTGGCCCGACAACGCTTCCTCGATTTCGCGCGTGCCGAGCCGGTGTCCGGCGACGTTGATCACGTCGTCGGTGCGGCCGAGGATCGTCACGTAGCCATCGTCGTCCTGGACGCCCCAGTCGAACGTCGAATAGAGCTGCTGGCCCGGCACGCTCGACCAGTAGGTCTCAACGAAGCGTTTGTCGTCGCCCCAGACGGTCGTCATGCAGCCCGGCGGCAGCGGATAGCCGAGCGTGATCACGCCTTTTTCGCCCGGCGTGCACGGCTCGCCCGTGTTTTCGTTGCGCACCGACAGGTTGTAGCCATAGACCGGCACGCCGGGCGAGCCCGGCTTCGGCGGCAGCGCGTCGACGCCGCGCTGGATCGCGAGAATCGGCCAGCCGGTTTCGGTCTGCCAGTAGTTGTCGACGACCGGTTTGCCGAGTGCGTCCGCGATCCACGTAGAGGTCGGTTCGTCGAGCGGCTCACCGGCGAGGAACAGCGTGCGCAGGCTCGACAGATCAGCGGCTTTCATGAGCTTCGGATCCTGCTTCTTCAGCACGCGCAGCGCGGTCGGCGCGGTGAACATCAGGTTGATCCCGTGCTGCTCGACGAGGCGCCACCAGATGCCGCCGTCAGGGCGAACCGGTGTGCCTTCGTACATGATCGTCGTGAGCCCCGCGATCAGCGGCGCATAGATGATGTAGCTGTGTCCGACCACCCAGCCGATGTCCGACGCGGTGAACATCGTGTCGCCGGCGCGGCCTTCGAAGATGTATTCCATCGACGCCGCGAGCGCCACCGCATAGCCGCCGACGTCGCGCTGCACGCCTTTCGGCTTTCCTGTCGTGCCCGACGTGTAGAGCACGTAGGAGGGCTCGTTCGATTCGAGCCATTCGCACGGCACGTGCGCGTTGAAAAACTGCTCGCGCAGCGGCTCGTATGCGACCAGATAGTGCGCGTTGAGCCGCTCCGGCGCGAGTTGCCTGTCGATCAGCAGCACGTGCGGCGGCTGGTGCCGCGCACACGCGAGCGCCTCGTCGACGAGCGGCGTGTAGTCGATCACCCGGCCGCCGCGCGCGCCGGCGTCGGCGGTGACGATCAGCGCGGGTTTGGCGTCGTCGATACGGGCCGCGAGATTGGGCGCCGCGAAGCCGCCGAACACCACCGAGTGAATCGCACCGAGCCGCGCGCACGCGAGCATCGCGAACACGGCTTCGGGGATCATCGGCAGATAGAGCAGCACGCGGTCGCCGCGTTTCACACCGAGCGAGCGCATGACCGCCGCCATCCGGTTGATTTCGGCGTACAGCTCGGCGTACGTATAGCGGCGTTCGATGCCGGTTTCGGTCGAGACGTAGACGAGCGCGTTCTGCTGCGCGCGCGCGACGAGATGCCGGTCCACGGCGTTATGACACAGGTTTGTCCGGCCGCCCGTGAACCAGCGCGAAAACGGCGGGTTCGAGCGGTCCAGCACGGTGTCGAACGGCGTTTCCCAGTGAATGCGTTGCGCTTCGGTGCCCCAGAACGTTTCCGGGTCATCGATCGAGCGGCGGTGGAAATCGCGATAACGGCTCATCTGCGGCGATCCTTCTGTGGAGCGTTGAGCGGGACAGCGACCGGCTTCCATGCGCCTGCGACTTCCGGCCACGCAGGTGGCTCGCGGGCAGTGCGTGCGCACAGGATAGAGCAGCGGAGCACCGTCGAACAACGCGGGTTCACCATGACTCGCGTTCAATGCGCCGCTCCTGGGCCCGACAGCGGGCCGGCATGCGGCCCGACAAGCGACCCGACAAGCACCCCGGCGAATCCGGCCCGCCCAAAAGAAAAGGCGCCGCGGTGCGGCGCCTCGAAAGACAGCGGGCGAATCGGGTGCGACGGGCTCAGGCCTTGGCCTTCCCGCGCTCGAGGTTCGGCAGGAAAACCGTCAACACGCCGATGAGCGGCAGGAACGAGCAGACCTTGTAGACGTACGCGATGCTCGTCGCGTCGGCCAGCTGGCCGAGCACGGCCGCGCCGACGCCGCCGAGGCCGAACGCGAGACCGAAGAACAGCCCGGCGACCATGCCGACCTTGCCCGGAATCAGTTCCTGCGCATACACGAGGATCGCGGAGAACGCCGACGCGAGCACGATGCCGATCACGACTGTCAGCACGCCGGTCCAGAACAGGTTCGCGTACGGCAGCAGCAGCGTGAACGGCGCCACGCCGAGAATGGACACCCAGATCACGTATTTGCGGCCGATGCGGTCGCCTATCGGGCCGCCGATCATCGTGCCGGCCGCGACG
>CALFNI010000545.1 GCA_937902695.1 uncultured Rhodanobacteraceae bacterium | reverse complement strand
CGCCGGGCAGCAGCGCGAACCAGCCGAACGCAAGGCACGCGGCGAGCACGACGATCAGCGCCGGGAAGATGCGCTTGATGCGGCGTGCGTAGAAGTCGGCGAACGTGAAGCGGTTTTCGGCGAGACGCTGACTGATCAAACCCGAGATCAGATAACCCGAGATGACGAAGAACACGTCGACGCCGACAAATCCGCCGGGCATGAGCCAGGGAAACGCATGGAACGCGACGACGGCGAGCACGGCGAACGCGCGAAGGCCGTCGATGTCGCGCCGATACGCCTCGCCGTGACGATCGCTCGCGACGTGCACCGCGCCGGCGCGCGGCGACGTCTCGGACGAAGCCGGCGCGCCCCGCGTCAGTACCTCGGCATCCGTCGTCATGCGAACCCGCGCTCTCGATCGCGGCGCATCTTAGCGCAGGGCGTCCGAGGTGCCGTCGCGGCCCCGCGCGTGAAAGGGGCCTGAATCGTTCAGGTGCGCGGCGGCGCAGGGTTCAGCGGTGAATTTCTACATTTGCCGATCGGCGCATCCGGCGCCGCAATGGAGTCGACCGATGAAAACGAACTGGCTGATCACGGCCGCCGGCGCGGCCGCTCTCGCCGTGATGGGCGCTGCCTATGCCGGCAACCTTTCGCCGAAGGAGCTCGATCCGCTCGTGAAGTCCGGCCGCGTGCTGCCGCTCGACCGTCTCATGGACGCCGCGCTGCTCGAGCACGAGGGCGGCCACATCAAGGACGGCGGCGGAGTCAAGGACACGAAAGGCGGCTACATCTACGAGGTCGAGGTGACCGACCGCAAGGGCGAGGAATGGGACATGGCGATCGACGCCACGACCGGCGCGCTGCTCAAGGACGAGAAGGACTGACGCGTCCCGGCGCGAGCATCTTCTCGTAGCGGACGGCATCGCCGCCGTCCTCGTAGAAGCGCGCCTTCGTGCCGAACGCGCGGTAGCCGCGGCGCTCGTAGAGGCGCCGCGCTGCCGCGTTGTCGGTGCGCACTTCGAGCCGGAACCTTGCGCGGCCGCGCGCGCGCGACGCGCGCTCGGCGGCCGCCAGGAGCGCCTGACCGACTCCGCTGCCGCGCGCCTGCGGAGCGACCGCGATCGAGTAGAGTCGCGCGATGCCATGGCTCGCATGGGAAAAGACGACCGCGGCGCCGACCAGCACGCCGGCGCGCTGGGCGACCAGCACATCCGCCCGCGGGTTGGCGAGATGATGCCGCCACTGCCGCGCGCTCATGCGGTCCGTCTCGAACACGGCATTCTCGATCTCGACGAGCCGCGCAAGATCGGCATCGCGCGCGCGGCGGATGCGGAGTTCTTCGGCGCGGGCGGGACGGCGTTTGGGCACGGCAGGCGAGCCTAGTCGACGGCTCTCGAGGCCGCAATCCACGTGCCGGCGGCGGCGCCATGGATGCGTCGCCTGTGTCAAACTTCGCGCCGCTCCCATGCAGACCGACCCGCCCCCGAACCGCTTTGCGTCGACGACGCCTCGTCGCCCGGCTGATCCGTCCGCATGAGTCGGCTCGTCATCGTCGTCGAGAAAGCGTCGGACTGGGGCTCGTATTACCCGTCCGACAACGTCGTCACCGCGCAGGAATACCTGAAAGAACCCGTCGGCGCCGACGACGAGCGCACGCAGGTCATCAACCTCTGCCGCACCTACAAGTATCTCGGCACCGGCTACTACGTCTCGCTGCTCGCCGAAGCGCGCGGACACAAGGTCATTCCGTCGGTGCGGACGATCAACGACCTCCGGCGGCGCTCGCTGTACGGCCTCGATGTCGAGGACCTCAACCAGAAGCTGCAGAAATTCCTGCCCGACGGCGGACGCGACACGACCGACTTCGGCGTGCTCGTCTATTTCGGCGAGACCGCATCGGACAGCCTCGGCGACATCGCGCGCCAGGTGTTCGAAGCGTTTCCGTGCCCGATCCTGCGCATCGAGTTCGAGCGCGAGCGCGTCTGGCAGATCGGCGCGATCAAGCCGACCGGCCTGCACACGCTCTCCGATCCGCAGGAAGACGCGTTCGCGCACGAGCTCGACAAGTTCTCCAAGAAGCTCTGGCGCAAGCCGCGCCAGCGCCGCAAGTTCCGCTTCGACATCGCGATGCTGTGCGATGCGAACGAGGCGATGCCGCCGTCGAACAAGCGCGCGCTGAAGCGCTTCGTCGAGGCCGGCGCCGAGCTCGGCATCGAGGTCGATGCGATCACCAAGAACGACTACACCAAGCTCGCCGAATACGACGGCCTCTTCATCCGCGAGACGACCGCGCTCGACAACCACACGTATCGCTTCGCGAACAAGGCCGAGAAGGAAGACATGGTCGTCATCGACGATCCGTCGTCGATCCTGAAGTGCACGAACAAGATTTACCTCCACGATCTTTTGAAGGCGCGCAAGCTGCCGACGCCCAAGACCGAGATCCTCTACCGCGACGAGCCGAAGAAGCTCGCCGAATTGGCCGACCTTCTCGGCTTTCCGATCGTGCTGAAGATTCCGGACGGCTCGTTCTCGCGCGGCATCGTCAAGGTCGACAACGTCGAGCGGCTCAAGTCCGCGGCGGATGATCTCTTCCAGCACACGGCGCTCGTGCTCGCCCAGGAGTTCATGTTTACCGAGTTCGACTGGCGCATCGGCGTGCTCAATCGCGAGCCGCTCTACGCGTGCAAGTACTTCATGTCGCGCGGACACTGGCAGATCTACAACCACGGCGCGAAAGGCACCGCGAAATCGGGCGGCTTCGAGACGCTCGCGGTGCGCGAGGCGCCGGCCGATGTCGTCAAGCTCGCGCTTCGTGCGACCGCCGCGATCGGCGACGGGCTTTACGGCGTCGACCTCAAGCAGTCGAGCGACCGGCTCGCGGTGATCGAGGTCAACGACAATCCGTCGATCGACGCCGGCGTCGAGGACGCGTATCTCGGCGAGGATCTTTACCGGCGCATCATGGACGAGTTCCTCAAGCGCATGGAGCGCAAGCGGCTCGGCCTTCGCGGCTGATCGGCGCGGTCGATGACGTCCGCGACATGACGCCGCCCGCATTCGCTGCGTCGCGCGGCCGTCTGGTCGTCCTCGTCGTGCTGATCGCCGGCGGCGCGACGCTGTTCGTCGGCTCGCTGATCCAGGAGCTGATCGGCGAGGGACCGTTCGGCTACCACGTCGCGCGCGATCAGACCTGGCAGGGCGGGCTCGAAGTGCTGGCGCTCGCGGCGCTGCTCGCGACGGTTGCGGCATTCGTCCGTGCGCCGCGGTTGCGCGTCGCGTTGATGCTGGCGCTCGCGGCGCTGTACCTGCGCCGTCACGCGGTCGATCTCCCGATGCTGGTCGATCTCGCCTATCTCGAGATCCTCGTCGGGCTCGGCGCAGGCGTCGCGCGGCTCGCGCGCGTCGCGCCGGCGAGCGACGTGCGCGGCTATCTGCGGCTCTTCATCGCCGGCATCGTGCTCTGGAGCCTCGGCGCGTGGGTGCTATCCGCATTCGGCTTCGGATCGCTCAAGCTGCTGCGGCTCTACACGCTGCTGCTCGCGGTGCCCGCGATCGCCGCACGTCAGACGGCGCTGCTCGCTTTCCTGGCGCGCGAGTTCTCGGCCCTTCGCGCAGCGGAACGCGCATCGGTCGCGGCGCTCGGCGCATGGTTCCTCTGCCTCGCCGCGCGCACGGGCGTCGTCGGCGGATTCGATCCATGGTGGTACGGCCTGCGCGGCGACTACGTGCTCGTCGCCGGCGGCTCGGTGTTCAAGTCGCTCGGCCTCGTCGCGCCCGTGCACTACTACCCGAAGCTCTACGAGCTGCTGCTGATCGCGGTCAGCGGACTGCACGACACCAGCGTCATCTTCGGCGTCTCGCTGATCGTGCTCGTGATGGTCGCGCTCGCGTGCATGGCGCTCGTTGCGCCGCTCGGCCTCGGCTTTCGCACGCGCGTGCTGCTCGTCGCGCTCGCGGTGACCGTGCCGGCGATAGCGAACGCGGCGCTGTCTCCCAAGCCCGATCTCTTCATGGCGTTCGTGCTGCTGGTCGCCTGCATCGACGCGACGCGCTTCGCCCGCGAAGGCGCCATCAGCGCGCTGCCCTGGGTCGTCACGTCGCTGATGCTCGCCTTCGCGAGCAAGCTCAGCGCGCCGCCGTACATCCTTGCGATTGCGCTCGGCATGCTGGCGATCTGGTTGCGGAACGGACGTCCGTGGCGGCACGACGATGCATCCGAGCGTCGGTTCGGGGTCGCGATCGCCCTCGCCGCGGTCGTCGTCGCGGTCTTCGTCACCGCGCGCACCTGGATCCTTGCCGGCGTGCCGCTGGTAGGGCCGGAGCCGCTGCTCGATCTCTTCGCGAAGCTCGGCATGACGCTGAAGCCGCCGGTCGGCCTGCTCGAAGCCGGGACGCCGGTCGGATGGGACGCATGGCCCGAGCTCGTGACCGACCAGCTGTTCCGGCCGCAGCGCCTTGACCACATGGTCATCACGTGGATCGGCAACGTGTGGCTATATCTCTTCGCGATTGCGATCGCAGCCCCGCTGCTCGTGCAGCGGCCGGCGAATGCGCCGA
>CALFNI010000544.1 GCA_937902695.1 uncultured Rhodanobacteraceae bacterium | reverse complement strand
GTGCGCCGCGGCCGCGATCCGGATGCGCCGCCGCATCTCAGCAAGGTCACCGAGACCTTCTGATGGCGACCGCATTCGCCAACGCGCGCGTGCTCGTCGACGACGGATTCTGGGACGATGTCGCGGTGCTCGTCGAGGACGGCGCCGTCGTGGCCATCGTCGATGCGGACGACACGCGCCTGCGCGACGCCGACGTGCGCGATCTCGGCGGCGACTATCTGCTGCCGGGCTTCATCGACTGCCAGGTCAACGGCGGCGGCGACGTGCTGTTCAACGACGCGCCGACCGTCGAGACGATCCGCCGCATCGGCGCCGCGCATCGCGCGTTCGGCACGACGGGGTTCCTGCCGACGCTGATCAGCGACGACGCCGACGTCATGCGCGCGGCCATCGCGGCCGTCGACGCCGCGATCGCCGAAGGCGTGCCGGGCGTGCTCGGCATCCATCTCGAAGGGCCGTATCTCGCGCCCGCGCGCAAGGGCGTGCACGACGCGACGAAGTTCCGCGTGCCCGATGCGCGCGGGATCGACCTCGTTTCGTCGCTCCGCAACGGCAGGACCGTGCTCACCGTCGCGCCCGAGCGCGTGCCCGCCGAAGCCATCCGCGAGCTGACGCAACGCGGCGTCATCGTCTGCGCGGGACACACCGCGGCGAGTTACGAGGAGACGCGGGCAGCGCTCGACGCAGGCCTTCGCGGCTTCACGCATCTCTTCAACGCGATGTCGCCGCTGACGAGCCGCGAACCCGGCGTCGTCGGCGCCGCGCTCGAGGACGCATCGAGCTGGTGCGGCGCGATTGTCGACGGCTTCCACGTGCATCCCGCCTCGCTGCGCGTCGCGCTGGCCGCCAAACGCCGCGGCAGGATGTTCCTCGTCACCGATGCGATGCCGCCGGTCGGCGGTGCCTCCGACGCGTTCACGCTCGGCGGCATCAGGGCCGTCTGCCGCGACGGACGCTGCGAGACGCCGGACGGCGTCCTCGCCGGCTCCGCGCTCGACATGATGAGCGCCGTGCGCAACACCGTCGCGACCCTCGGCGTCGACGTCGCCGAGGCGGCGCGCATGGCGTCGACGTATCCCGCCGATTTTCTCCGCCTCGCACGGCACGGCCGCATCGCGGCCGGTGCGCGCGCCACGCTGGTTGTCGCCGATCGCGAGCTGCGCGTTCGCGACGTGGTGGGCTGAGCAGGACTGCCCTCGCCCAACCCTCTCCCGCGAAGCGGGAGAGGGAGAAAGGCGCGACGAGAGAGGGCGAGTCCGCGGTCAGGGCGCGCCGTCGAACCCGTCCGCGAAGATGCGATCGGCGACGCTCACCGTCAGCGAGACCGGCACCGCGACGAGCGCGTGGTCCGGATCGTTGGTCGTGACGCACAGCACCGCCGAGTAGCTGCCCTCGCCGAGTGCGCTCGCGTCGGCCGTGACGGTCACGTCCTGCGAAGCGCCGCTCGCGACCGTGCCGCTCGCCGGCGACTCGCTGAGCCACGGCACGTCGGACGGATTCGAGCAGTCCGCGCCGCCGCCGGCGATGCCGCTCGCGCGGATCAGCCAGTTGCCCGGCAGGCCGAAGCTGTCGATCGTGCCGATCAGGTCGTCGTTGGCGAGATTGTCGGGATCGGGATCGCCCGAGCTCATGCCGGCGACCCACGAGCGATTCTGCGAAACGCCTTCGTCGATCGCGGCCGGGTAGAAGATCGGCGTCGTGCCGCCGAGCGCGTACGTGTTCTCGAAGCCGACGTAGACGTCGCCGTCGCCCGGCACGGCGAAGTTGACCGTGTAGTCGAGGAACGCATCGAGGCTTGCGATCGTGACCGGCGTGTCGCCGCCGAGGCGGACCGCGTTGGTCGGATCGCCGTCGCCGTCAGCGTCGTAGTACGCGACGAGATTGATCGACTTGCCGACGAGCGAGCCGTTCGGGTTGTCGGGCCACTCGATCGAGATCGTGTCGATCGTGAACGCGCCGGTGCCGCTGGCGGGCGTGAAGCGGTTGAGCCAGATCGCGGCCGATTCGGTCGAGACCTGGTCGTTGAGGCCGATGCTGTCCTCGTACGTGCCGTCGTCGAGCACGAACGTGAGCGCGCCGTCGGCATCGCGCGGCGACCACGGCGCGGCCGTGCGCGGACCGCGCAAGCCGCTCGTGCCGAGCGAGCCGATGCGCCGCTGCGACGCGGCCATCGGCGGCGTCGCGCCGGCGACGTTGAGCGCGATGCGCGGCGCATTCGCCGGCGTCTCGGCGATCGCGAACGTGAGATCGCTGCCGCCGGTGTTGCCGATCGAGAGCGTGCTCTCGCCCGACGCGCCGGGCGCGAGGGAGAAGCTCAACGAAGCGGGGCCGACATCGGCGATCGGCGGATCGGCGGGCGTGTAGAAATAGGCGGTGCCCTGGAACGTGTTCGCGCCGACGGTCGCCTGCGAGCCGATCAGCAGCGTGGTGCCGTCGATGCCGACATCCCAGCCGTACGAATCGCCGTTCGAGGCGTCGCCGGCATGGAATTCGTTCGAAAGACTCCACGTGCCGCGTGCCGCGCTGAAGAGATATACCGTGCCGGGCTTCGGCGGCGGCTGCGTGCCGCCGAGATCGTCGTTGTGGCTCCACTGGCCGACGAGCGCATTGCCGCCCTGCATGGCGACCGACTGTCCGAACTGGTCGTACTCGGCGCCGTCGTCGGCGACGATCTTCGCCGACTGCGCCCACGTGCCGGTCGAACCGTCGAACGCGTAGACCGCGCCCTGATGCAAGTTCGCGCCGATGTTTGCGGCCGGCGTACCGAAGATGGCCGTCGAACCGTCGAGCGCGATAGAGAAGCCGAACTGGTCGCCGTCGGCGCTGTCGTCCGGCTGCAGGATCTGCGCCTCGGTCCATGCGCCGCCCGCGTTCGAGAACACATAAGCCGCGCCCGGCGCGTAAATGCCCGTCGATGAAAAGTCCGGGCCGGGTGCGCCGATCAGCAGCGTCGTGCCGTCGGTCTTGATCGCGCCGCCGAACTGATGCGCGTCGCCGGAGGTGCCGTCGCTCGCGACGAGCGGCGAGCCTTCGGTCCAGGTCGTGCCGGTGCGCGAATAGACGTACACCTTGCCTTCGTTGCCCGAATGATTCGGCGCGCCGACGAACGCGGTATCGCCGGTCAGCGCGACGGCGCCGCCGACCCAGTCGAAGCTGCCGGCGTCGGAGCCGAGAAGCTCCTGCTGCTGCGTCCAGGTGCCGCCGGAGTTGACGAAGACATACGCGCCGCCGACGGGGCCGAACATCTGGTTGAACACTTCGGGCGCGCCGACGAGCAGCGTATCGCCCGACAGCGACAGCGACCAGCCGAAGAAATCCGACCAGTTCGGCGGCGGCGCGACGGACGGCGTCGCGCTGATCTGCTGCGTCTCGGCCCAGGTGCCGCTCGCATCCGTGAAGACGTAGACCTTGCCCGGCCGATTCAGCGGCGCGGGCGAGGAGATGAATGCGGTGTTGCCGGACACGAGCACGCGGAAGCCGAAGAGATCGCCGGACGCGCCGTCGGCTGCGATCACTTCCTGCTCGAGCCAGTTCGCATCGGGATCGCGCGCGAGCGCATCGACGAGCGCGTCGCGGAGCGCCGGCGTCATCGGTGACGTGGCCGGCGATGGATATTGCATCGACATAAGCGGGTTCGAAGCGGCGACCGGCGCCGCGGCGAGCGCCGCGAGCGGCAGCGCGAGCGCCATCAGCATGGCGCAGATCGG
>CALFNI010000543.1 GCA_937902695.1 uncultured Rhodanobacteraceae bacterium | reverse complement strand
TTGCGCTCGGTCTCGGAGAGCTCCTGCTGCAGCTCCTGCTCCTTGGCGCGGAAGCCCTCGTCGGCGCTGCGCCGCAGCGCATCGACCGTCGTGAACGGACGCTGCGACGTGGCGCGGCCGCGGATCGAGATCAGGTCGCTCGAGCCCGCCATGTTGTCGAGCGCATTGACGGCGAAATCGCCGTTGTTCGCGAACGCGTTCATGACCTTCTGCCCGAAGAACTGACGGATCTGCACCCACAGGCGATCGCTCAGGATGTCGGTGTCGGCGACGAGGATGATCTGGCCCTCGTCCTTCGATTCCTTGAGCGCGCCCTCGCCGTTGCGGTCCGGGAACGCCGTCTTGAACTTGCCGGACAGCCGCGCCGCGATCATCAGGTGCTCGCCGCCCGGCTTGTAGCCGGTGTAGAGCGTGCTCGGATCCTGCAGGAACTTGAGCTTGTCGCTCGTCGTCGTCGTCGCATCGCCGGTCGTCTGGATCAGCGGCGTGAGCTTCTCGTCCTTGACGTCCTTCGAGAGCTCGAAGTAGCCCGCCGACGAGACGTTGATCGTCTCGAGGTTCGCGGTCGTCACGTCGTCCTTGTTCAAGTCCTCGGCCGTGAAGCCGAGGATCGCCGGGTGGCGCACCGGTGCCTGGCCTTCGCCCATGCTGATCGGCAGCGCGCGCTGGCGATCGAGCACGACCTTCTTCGGATCGTATTCGATGCCCCATGCCTTGAAGAGCTTGGGCAGGTCCGACGAGCGGTCGGCCATCATCGCCGACATCGGGTTCTGCGGATCGGCGCCGGTGGTGTCGAGCTCGGCCTCGGGATCGACGAACACGAGAAGATGGCCGCCGCGCAGCACGAACTGGTCGATCGCGTATTGCGCGTCGTCCGAGAGCTGCTTGGGATGCACGACGACGAGGACGCTGATGTCCTTGTCGATGGCGGTGAGCTTGTCGGCGGCGATCGGCTTGATCTCGAAGAGCTGTCCCCACTGCTGCATGATCGCCCACGGCTCGCGCATCTGCCGCGTCTGGGGATCGAAGCCGGCCTGCAGCGGCAGGCTCGACAGCAGGCCGACGACCGGCTTCTTCGCGACGCTGAGCTCGTGGATCAGCTTGGCGACGTCGTACTCGAGGAACGACTCCTTCTCCGGATTGAAGAACGGAATCGTCGACTGCCCGTTCGTCGAGTTGGTGCCGGCGAGGCCGAAGAACACCTTCTCGCCGGCGTTTCCGACCGGCACCGACTGCAGGCCGAAGCTCGCCGCGCGATCCTCGTCCTCGGAGAACGGCAGCGGATCGACCAGCTCGAGCTTGACCTTGCCGCCCGAGCGCGATGCGATCTCCTCGAGCATCTCGCGAACGCGCGTGTAATACGTGCGCAGCTGCGGCAGGTCCTGCGTGCCCTTGTCGGAAAAGTAGAGGTAAAGGTTGATCGGCTCGTCGAGCGAGCCGACGATCTTCTTCGTGCCGTCCGACAGCGTGTAGAGATGGTTCTGCGTGAGATCGACGCGCGCGCCGCGGAACGCGACGTTGACGAGCAGCATCACGGCGACGAACAGCACCGCGATCACGACCAGCGCGGTGCCGGAAAGGGCCTTGCGATTGAGTGTCATGTTGCGTCGCTCCTCAGGCCGCTTTCTTGTAGTCGATGACGACCGCGTTCGCGTAAAGCCAGGCGCCGATCATCAGCAGGAAATAGATCAGGTCGCGAAGGTCGATCACGCCCTTCGAGATCGACGTGAAGTGCGTCAGGAACGAAAGCCCTGCGACCGCATCGACGATGCCCTGCGGCGCGATCGCGCGGAACGCGTCGAGCACGAGCGGGAAACCCGCGAGCAGCAGCAGGAAGCAGATCACGACCGTCAGGATGAACGCGACGACCTGGTTCCGCGTCGTCGCCGAGATGCACGAGCCGATCGCGAGGAACGCGCCCGCCATCAGGAGCGAGCCGACATAGCTCGCGAAAATGACGCCGTTGTCGGGGCTGCCGAGGTAATTGACCGTGATCCAGATCGGAAACGTCAGCACCAGCGCGATCGCGATGAACGCCCACGCGGCGAGGAACTTGCCGAGCACCGCCTGCCACATCGTGACCGGCAACGTCAGCAGGAGCTCGATCGTGCCGCTCTTGCGCTCCTCGGCCCAGAGCCGCATCGACACGGCGGGCACGAGGAAGAGGTAGAGCCACGGATGGAAATTGAAGAACGGCTGCAGGTCGGCCTGGCCGCGCTCGTAGAAATTGCCGAGGTAGAACGTGAACGCGCCGGAGAGGATCAGGAAGATGACGATGAAGACATACGCGACCGGCGTCGCGAAATAGCTCTTCAACTCGCGCTTGAAGACCGTGACGACGCCGCTCATGTGCGTGCCTCCTTGCCGGCCGCGCTCTGCGTGACGGTGCGGAATACCTCGTCGAGCCGTCCGCCTTCGAGGGCGAGCTCGCGCACCGCTACGCCCTGCCCTTTCAACGCGTCGCTGACTGCGACGAAGATCGAACGGCCGGGTTTCGGGAACGCGGTGATGCGGCCGTCCTGCGGATCGACCTCGATCGCGGCGACGTCGGCGACGCGGGCGAGCGCTTCCTTCGCCGCCGTCACGTTCTCGGCGGTGAGCGAAACCGCCTGGTAATACCGCGAGCGCGCTTCGAGCTCGGCCGGCGTCGCGTCGGCGAGGATGCGACCCGCCGCGATGATGATCGCCCGCGTGCAGACCGCGTGGACTTCCTCCAGCAGGTGCGTCGAGACGATGATGGTCTTGTCGTGCGACATCGCGTTGATCAGCGTGCGTACCTCGTGCTTCTGGTTCGGATCGAGGCCGTCGGTCGGCTCGTCGAGGATCAGCACGGCCGGATCGTGCAGGATCGCCTGAGCCAGCCCGACGCGGCGCTTGAAGCCTTTCGACAACGTATCGATCGGCTGCTCGAGGACGCGCTCGAGATGCAGCCGGCCGATCGCGTCGTCGATGCGCTTTTCGCGAAGGTCGCCCGCAAGCCCGCGGACGTCGGCGATGAACTCGAGGAACTCATGCACGGTCATCTCGCCGTAGCTCGGCGCGCCCTCGGGGAGATATCCGAGTACGCGCTTGGCTTCGAGCGGATGCTTCTCGATGTCGAAGCCGCCGACCGACGCGGAGCCCGATGTCGGCGCGAGAAAGCCCGCCAGCATCTTCATCGTCGTCGACTTGCCGGCGCCGTTCGGGCCGAGGAAGCCGAGCACTTGCCCGGGCTCGACCTTGAAGCTGATGCCGTCCACGGCGACGAGATCGCCGTAGCGTTTTACGAGTTGTCGGGTTTCTATCATG
>CALFNI010000542.1 GCA_937902695.1 uncultured Rhodanobacteraceae bacterium | reverse complement strand
AGGTCGTCGATCGCCGCCAGGAACGCGGCCAGCGTCTTGGCCGAGCCGGTCGGTGCCGCGATCAGCGTGCTCTGGCCTGAACGGATCGCCGGCCACGCTTCGGCCTGCGCTGGCGTCGGCGACGCGAACCTGCGCCGGAACCAGTTGGCGACGGCGGGATGGAAGGAATCGAGCGGCATGGTCGTATTGTGCGCGACGGCGTCTCAAATCCTGAAACGCGGCGCGTTCAGGAATATTGGCCCGTAAGGCCCGATCGCAACCCACTTCCTTTCCCCCTCTCCCGCGAGCGGGAGAGGGGAAAGCGGGTCAAGCCTCGATCAGCCCGTTCCTGACCGCGATCAGCGTCAGCTCCGACTGGTTCGCCGCGCCGAGCTTCTGCTTGATGTTGTAAAGATGCGTGCCAACCGTGTTCGGCGACAGCGACAGCGTCTCGGCGATGCGGTTGACCGACTCGCCGCGCGCGAGATGGATGAACACCGCGAACTCGCGCTCGCTGAGCGCATCGACCTGCCCCGCCGGCCCGCCGAGATCCTGCAGCGCGAGCTTGCGCGCGGTATCGGCATCGAGATAGATGCGCCCGCCCGCGACGGCGGCGACCGCGTCGATCAGTTCCTCGGGCGCGCTGCGCTTGGAAAGGTAGCCGAGCGCGCCGGCCTTCAGCACGCGTTTCGGATGCGCGGTGTCCTCGTGCGCGGAGAGCACGAGCACGCGCGCATGCTTGTCGCGCGCGATGAGTCGCCGCACGGTCTCGATGCCGCCCATGCCGGGCATCGAGAGATCCATGATGACGACGTCAGGCCGCATCTCCGGGTATTGCAGGTACGCAGCCTCGCCGCTGTCGGCCTCGCCGACGACCTCGATCGTCGCGCTGCCGGAGAGCAGCATGCGAAAGCCGACGCGCACGACGGCATGGTCGTCGACCAGCATCACGCGCGTTTTCGCTTTCGTCGTCATTGCAGCGGAAGCCTCGCCTCGACGCGCGTGCCGCCCTCGGCGCGGTTGGCGATCTCGACCTCGCCGCCGAGCGCGCGCGCGCGCTCGCGCATGCCGCGCACGCCGAAATGGCCCGGTCGCTCCCAATCCTGCGCGAGCCCGCGGCCGTCGTCCACGATGTCGATCGCGAGCGCGCCGGCATCGGCGCCGAGCCGGATCGCGACGTTGCGCGCATCGGCGTGCCTGAGCGCGTTCGTGACGGCTTCCTGCAGGATCCGGTAGGCCGCGAGCGTGTAGCTCTCGCCGAGGTGCTCGGGCAGCGCGCCCACCTCGAGCGAGAACGCGATCTCGGGGTGGAGGCGCCGCCATTCGGCAACGCGCTCGGTCGCCGCCTCGGCGAGCTCGAACGTGTCGAGCGTCAGCGGGCGAAGGCGCGGAATCAGCTCGTGCATCGCGGCGTAGAGCTTCGCCGCCGTGTCGGCGATCAGCTGCGAGGTCTCCCGCGTCGCCTCGTCGCCTTCGCGCCGCGCGAGCGACAGCGCGAGGCTGCGGATCGCCGTCAGGTTCTGGCCGGTTTCGTCGTGGAGCTCGCGCGCGATGTTGGCGCGCTCTTCCTCGATGCGCGACTGCACGACATCGGCGAGCTCGCGGCTCTGCGCGAGACGCAATCGCGCGTCCGCCGCGTCGGCGCGCGCATGGAGATTCTCCTCGACCGCCGCCGCCATGCGGTTGAATGCGAGCGCGATCTGGCCCGCTTCGGCGCCGGCAAGCGGCGGCAGGCGCGTGTGGAATGCGCCGCGCTCGACGTCGGCGAGCCCGCGCTCGATCACGCGGAACGGCTGCGTCGAGCGGCGCACGAGCCAGAACACGAGCGCATTGCCGAGCACGAACACGAACGCGCCGAACTCGAGCAGCGTGACCGTGTCGTCCCAGCCGTCGAGCACCGCGCGAGACGGATTCGCCTCGATGGTGAGTGTCGAATCGTAGAAGCGCATCTCGCTCTTCATCGGTGGCGGCCAGACCAGCGCCGAATACCAGCCCGGCGCGTTGCGTCCCTGCTTGTACGTCGCGGGCGGCGAATGGTAGACCTCGTTGCCGGCGTCGTCGCGCAGCGTGATCTCGTTCGAGCGCACGCGGCCGAGACGCTCGAGCTGCTCCAGCACGATCGGCGTGCTCGTCTGCGCGTAGGTGTTGACGAAATAGCCGAGCAGGTGCGTCGCGACGCGGTTCGCCGCTTCGGTTTCCTCGCGCACGCTGCGCTTCGTGTCGATCAGCTGGAACGCGAGGAACGCGCCGGTGAACGCGACGATGACGATCGCCAGCAGCAGGTTGATCTGCAGGCGCAGGCTCATGCGCGCGGCCACGCGGCGAAATCGCCGCTTTCGGCGAAGCCGTCGAGCGCGCTCCGCGACAGCGCGAACGTCACCGGATGCCACGGGCCGTGTCCGGCGCCGACGGCCCACGCGAGCTTGCTGCCCGCGCACGTGCGATGCACGCGCCAGGCGTTTTCCGGGCGGCAGACGAGATCGCGCTCGCCGTGCACGATCGCGACCGGCACGCCGCGCAATGCGTTTGCGGCACGCAGCACGGCCGCTTCCCCCAGGAAGCATTTGCGCGCGAGGTAGTGCGCCTGCACGCGGTACTTCGCGACGAGCCGCGCCGCGACATTGCCGTCTGCCGGAACCGCCGGCTGCGCTTGCGAGGTCGATGGCACGTCGCCCGACAGCACGGTCTCGTACGCCTGCCATGCGGCCGCGATCTCGCCGCAGCGCGGATCGCCCCGCGCGAAACTGCGGTCGAGCCAGTCGACGATGTTGCGGTGCCAGCGCCGCGGGACGACACGCAGGAACGTCGCGTGCGCCTCCGGCGCGAATGCCGCGGCGCCGTGGAAGAACCAGTCGAGATCGGCGCGTCCGGTCAGGAACGTTCCGCGCAGCAGGACACCGCTGACACGCGCGCGATGGCGCGCCGCGTACGCGAGCGCGAGCGACGCACCCCACGACCCGCCGGCGACGAGCCAGCGCTCGATGCCGAGCGCCGCGCGCAGCGCCTCGATGTCGGCGATCAGCGCATCGGTGTGGTTGTGCGCGGTCTCGCCGGCCGGCGTGCTCAGGCCCGATCCGCGCTGGTCGAACTGGACGATGCGCCAGCGTGCCGGATCGGCGATCTCGCGCTGCCGCGCGCTGCTGCCCGATCCCGGGCCGCCGTGCAAGAGGACGATCGGCATGCCACCGGCCGCGCCGGCCTGCTCGTAACGGATGCGATGCCCGTGGCCGACGTCGAGCCAGCCGGCGTCGAATGCGGCCGTGACGGGTGGCTGGATCGGCTCGGGTCCGGAGGGCATCGATCGATGCTACCGCAACGCGCGACGCAGCTTGTAGGCGCCGCTCCGGCCGCGATCGCTTCGGCACCGCCCATGCGCGACGAAACCGCCGCCGAAGCGCTGCCGCATCGCTCCTACAGAAAATCGTGACGCCGGAATCAGGACTCGCGCGATGCGGGCCGCCGCGAACGCGCCCACACTCGGCGCACATGGACCCGTCGCAACCGGCGGAATCGCCCGAATGCACGGTAGTCCATGGCCGACGTTCCGTCCGATCGAAGAGGTCTGTCATGAAATGGGAAACCCCGCACGCTTTTGACCAGCGCTTCGGCTTCGAAATCACGATGTACATTTCAACCCGCTGAAGCGGACAGCCGCGAGGCGCCGGCGGATCGGCCTGTCCCCGGCGTGCTCGCGGCTTCGATGACGCCGGCGCCGCATGCGCATCCATGTCCTGGGTTCCGCGGCGGGCGGCGGATTTCCGCAATGGAACTGCAACTGCCGCAACTGCGACGGCGTCCGGCGCGGCACGCTTCGCGCGACGCCGCGCACGCAGTCGTCGCTAGCGCTCTCGGGCGACGGCACGAACTGGCTCCTCTGCAACGCCTCGCCCGATATCCTCGCGCAGCTCCGCGCGGCGCCGTTCCTGCAGCCGGCGCGCTCGCTCCGCGACATCGCGATCCGCGCCGTGCTGCTGATCGATGCGCAGATCGACCATGTCACGGGCCTTTTCATGCTGCGCGAGCACCGACAGCCGCTCGACGTCTGGTGCACCGATCCCGCGCGCGAGGATCTCGAATCCGGCAACCCGGTGTTTCGCCTGCTCGGCCACTATTCCGGCGTCGTGCCGCGCCGGATTCCGCTCGGCGGTGAGGTGTTCATGATCCCGGCCGTTCCCGGTCTCGCCTTCGCGGCGCACGCGCTGACCAGCAACGCGCCGCCCTACTCGCCCCGGCGCGACCGGCCGGTGCCGGGCGACAACATCGGACTCGAGGTCACCGACCTTTCGAGCGGCCGGCAGCTCTTCTACGCGCCGGGACTCTGCGAGATCGACACTGCCGTCGCGGATGCCATGCAGCGGGCCGATTGCGTGCTCGTCGACGGCACCTGCTGGCGCGACGACGAGCTGATCGCGCTCGGCATCTCGAAGAAGCGCGCGCGCGACATGGGCCATCGTCCGCTCGACGGCGACGGCGGCATGCTCGCGCTGCTCGCCGGACTGCCGGGATCGACGCGCAAGGTGCTCATCCACATCAACAACACCAACCCGATCCTCGACGAGGACAGCGCCGAGCACCGCCGCGTGCGCGACGCCGGCGTCGAGATCGCGCACGACGGC
>CALFNI010000541.1 GCA_937902695.1 uncultured Rhodanobacteraceae bacterium | reverse complement strand
CGGGGCGAACGGCACCGAATACGTCATCGCCGTCGATGACGCGCAAAAGACGCCGATGCCATGGGTCAACGTGATCGCCAACCCGCGCTTCGGCTGCGTGGTGTCGGAAAGCGGTGCCGGCTACACGTGGCGGGACAACGCGCACGAATACCGCGTCACGCCGTGGAGCAACGATCCGGTCACCGATCCGAGCGGCGAGGCGATCTACATTCGCGACGAGGAAAGCGGCGCCTACTGGTCGCCGACGCCGTGTCCGTGTCCGGGGCACGGCCGCTATGTCGCGCGCCACGGCTTCGGCTACAGCGTGTTCGAGCACGTCGAACGCGGCATCACGAGCCATCTTCGCCTGCACGTCGATACCGAAGCGCCGGTGAAGTTCTTCATGCTGCGGCTGACGAACGATTCGAACCGCGCGCGGAAGCTGTCGGTCACCGGATACGTCGAGTGGGTGCTGGGCGACCTGCGCGAGAAGACGGCGATGCATGTCGTCACGGAGCTCGATGCATCCGGCGCGCTGATGGCGCGCAACGCCTACAGCATCGAGTTCCCCGGCCACGTCGCATTCTTCGACGTCGACAACGCGCAGCGCACGCTGAGCGGCGATCGCACCGAGTTCATCGGCCGCAACGCATCGCTCAGGGAGCCGGCGGCGATGTCCAGGCAATCGCTGAGCGGACGCCTCGGCGCCGGGATGGATCCGTGCGGGGCGATCCAGATCCCCGTGGAGCTTGCGGCGGGAGAATCGCGCGATCTCATTTTCCGTCTCGGCGTCGGCCAGGACCGCGTGGATGCCGTGCGGCTGCTCGAACGCTTCCGGCGCAACGGCTCGGCGCGGGCGTCGTTCGAGGCCGTGCAGGAGCGATGGCGCCGCCTGCTCGGCGCGATAACGGTGCGCTCGCCGAATCCGGCGCTCGACATGCTGAGCAACGGCTGGCTCCTGTACCAGGTCATCAGCTGCAGGCTCTGGGGGCGCAGCGGCTTCTACCAGTCCGGCGGCGCGTTCGGTTTCCGCGACCAGCTGCAGGATGCGATGGCGCTCGTGCACGCCGATGCATCGCTGCTGCGCGACCAGATCGTATTGAGCGCGTCGCGCCAGTTCATCGAAGGCGACGTGCAGCACTGGTGGCATCCGCCGGCCGGACGAGGCGTCCGCACGCAGTGCTCGGATGATTTTCTCTGGCTCCCGCTGGCGACCGCGCGGTATATCGAAGCGAGTGCCGATGAGGCCGTGCTGGACGAGCAGATCGACTTTCTCGAAGGGCGCCAGCTGAATCCCGGCGAGGAGTCCTACTACGACCTGCCGCTCCGCTCGCCGCAGACGGCGAGTTTGTATGAGCATTGCCGGCGCGCGATCGAGCGCGGCCTTCGCACGGGCGCGCACGGGTTGCCGCTGATCGGCAGCGGCGACTGGAACGACGGCATGAACAACGTCGGACGCGAGGGCCGCGGCGAAAGCGTGTGGCTCGGCTTCTTCCTCTATCACGTGCTGGCGGCGTTCGAGCCGATCGCGGAACGCCGCGGCGACGGCGCGTTCTCGCAACGGTGCAGGGACCATGCCGGGACGCTGCAACGCGCACTCGAGGAGCACGGGTGGGACGGCGACTGGTACCTGCGCGCCTATTTCGACGACGGCACGCCGCTCGGATCGGCGCGCAATCGCGAATGTCGCATCGACGCGATCTGCCAGAGCTGGGCGAAGTTGTCCGGCGCGGGCTCGGGCGAGCGCGTCGAGCGTGCGCTCGACGCGCTCGACAGCCACCTCGTCGACGCCGCGGGCGCATTGATCCGGCTGCTCGAGCCGCCGTTCGACACCGCCGAGCCCGATCCGGGATACATCCGCGGCTACGTGCCCGGCGTTCGCGAAAACGGCGGCCAGTACACGCACGCCGCGATCTGGGCCACGATGGCGTTCTTCGCCGCGGGCCGCACCGAG
>CALFNI010000540.1 GCA_937902695.1 uncultured Rhodanobacteraceae bacterium | reverse complement strand
CCGCGAGCTTGCCCTCGCCCCGTGCCCTCTCCCGCAATGCGGGAGAGGGGGAGCCGGCGTTGCGCTGCGCGCAACCGAGAGACTTCATTGAAGCGTGATTACTTCTTCTCGTCCTTCTTGGCCGGCGCGGCGCCCGCGGCCGGGGCAGCGCCCGCAGCCGGAGCAGCACCCGCGGCAGGGGCCGCACCCGCTTCGCCTTCGGCGGCGACCGGTGCTTCCTCGATCTCTTCCTTGATCTCCTTGGCGACCGCGATCGCGTGGTCGTGCTCCTTGCCGAAACGCAGCTCCGGAATCTCGACCCCGGCCGGAAGCTTGAGGTCGGACATGTGCACGATGTCGCCGAGATCGATCGCGCCGAGGTCGACTTCGATGTACTCCGGCAGATCCTTCGGCAGGCACGAGATTTCGACGTCGTTGAGCTCGTGCGTGATGACGACGCCCGACTTCTTGCCGGCCGGCGACGACTCCTGATTGAGGAAGTGCAGCGGCACGCGGACGCGGATCGCCTCGTTCTCGTTCACTCGCTGGAAATCGAGGTGCAGCATCAGCTGCTTGAACGGATGACGCTGCATGTCGCGCAGGAGCACCTTCTGCACGTCGCCGCCGAGGTCGAGATCGAGGATCGACGAGTAGAACCACTCGTTCTGGCTCGCCAGCCAGACGTCCTTCTGGGCGAGCTGGATCGAGACGGGCTTGAGATCGCCGCCGTAGACGACGGCCGGAACATGACCGGCGCGACGCAGGCGGCGGCTCGCACCCTTGCCCTCGTCGTCGCGCTTCTGAACGTTGATGCTATGTGTGGTTGCCATTTCAGTACTGCCTTTGCTTCAGTTGGATCGCCTTGCGGCGACGTGGCTCTCCCGCGACCAGGAGAGGCTTCTTCAATCGACGTACAGCGAGCTGACCGACTCGCCGAACGCGATCCTTCGAATCGTTTCCGCCAGCAGCTCCGCGACGGAGAGCTGGCGGATCTTCGCGCAATTCCGCGCCGCCTCCGACAACGGAATCGTGTCGGTGACGACCAGCTCGTCGAGCGCCGAGCCGTTGAGGTTCTGGATCGCCGGCCCCGACAGCACCGGATGCGTGCAGTACGCGACGACCTTGCGCGCGCCGTTCCGCTTCAGCGCCGCCGCCGCCGCACACAGCGTGCCCGCGGTGTCGACGATGTCGTCGATCAGGATGCAGACCTTTTCCTTCACCTCGCCGATGATGTTCATCACCGTCGCTTCGTTCGCGCGCGGGCGGCGCTTGTCGATGATCGCGAGGTCCGCGTCGTCGAGGCGTTTGGCCAGCGCTCTCGCCCGGACGACGCCGCCGACATCCGGCGAGACGACGATCAGGTCGTCGTTGCCGTAGTCGCGCCAGATGTCCGCGAGCAGCACCGGCGAGGCGTATACGTTGTCGAGCGGGATGTCGAAAAATCCCTGGATCTGATCGGCGTGAAGATCGACCGTCAGCACGCGGTCGGTGCCGACGGTTCCGATCATCTTCGCCGCAACCTTCGCCGTGATCGGCACGCGTGCCGAGCGCGGACGACGATCCTGGCGCGCGTAGCCGAGGTATGGAATCACCGCGGTAACGCTCGCCGCCGATGCGCGCTTGAGCGCATCGACCAGCGCGAGCAGCTCCATGAAGTTGTCGGCCGTCGGCGCGCACGTGGGCTGCACGACGAACACTTCCTGGCGCCGCACGTTCTCCTCGATCTCGACCTGCACCTCGCCGTCCGAGAAGCGGCCGACCGTGGCCTTGCCCATCGGCACGTTGAGCTCCGTGCAGACCGCGGTCGCCAGCGGCCGATTCGCGTTGCCGGTGAAGACGAGCAGACCCGCCCCGTTCACGCTGGTGTTCACGCTCACCTCGTCAGGCCGAAACAAACGCGATCGAGACTACAAAAACGTGTATCAGCGGGTCGTTCGTGGAGACATCCCAGCCAATGACGCTGCCCGCACATCGTTATTGGCTGGGGCGGCAGGACTCGAACCTGCGAATGCGGGAATCAAAA
>CALFNI010000539.1 GCA_937902695.1 uncultured Rhodanobacteraceae bacterium | reverse complement strand
CGATCCACAACGCCGCGAACGTGCATCCGTTATCGCCGAACATCTTCGGCGTCGCGTTCTGCGACGCGACGCGGAACGCAGAGGTCGGCTACACGGTCGATCGCTGGGGCGGCAATTCGGTGACGCGCTACAACTGGCAGGTCGACGTGCATTCGACGGCATCCGACTATTACTGGGAAAACATTCCGGGCGCGAGCGACCGGACCGAGGTGCCGCCGATCGGCAACGACGCCGATGCATTCGTCGGCGCCGCGCTCGACGCCGGCATCGCGCCGCTGATGACGATCCCGACGATCGGCTGGACGCCGCGCGCCGACAGCCCGCTGGCGCATCCATATTTCGCAGGTTTCTCGGTCGCGCGCTACGGCGCGCAGCAGTCCGTCGACCCGTACGACACCGACGCCGGCAACGGCAACCACCCCGACGGCTCGCCGATCACCGGCAACGATCCGCACGATACGTCCACTGAAGTCGATGCGCCGTTTCAGCAGGGCTGGATCCAGCATTTCCAGTCGACCTTCGGCAGCGCGGCGAGCGGCGGCGTCCGCTTCTACTCGCTCGACAACGAAGTCATGCTCTGGAACTCGACGCACCGCGACGTGCATCCCGATCCGACGACGTACGACGAGACCTGGGCGAACGCGGCGAGCTACGGCGGCATGATCAAGCAGCAGGATCCGGGCGCGCTCGTCACCGGTCCGGTCACGTGGGGCTATTGCGATCTCTTCACCTCGGCCGCCGACGCGGCGCTCGGCAACTGCCTCGACGGTCCCGACCGGGCCGCGCACGGCGGCGTTCCGTTCGTCGCATGGTATGCCGGACAGGTCTGCTCGCATGCGTTGCCGAACGACGCGCTCGCGGTCGACTACATCGATCTGCATTACTACCCGCAAGGGCAGAACGTCGCGCTGAGCGACGACGATTCGCCGGCCACGGCGGCGCGACGCCTGCGCTCGCTGAAGGAGCTCTACGATCCGGCATGGGTTTCCGAATCGTGGATCTCCGATCTCGGCGACGCCGACGGCAACCACTACGACAAGCCGAACCTCATCCCGCGCGTGCGCGCCTGGATCGATCAGTATTGCCCGGGCACGAAGCTCGCGATCACCGAATACAACTGGGGCAACGACGGCACGTCGAGCGGTGCCGTCGCGCAGGCGGAGCTCCTCGGCATCTTCGCGCGCGAAGGCGTCGACCTTGCGACGCGCTGGGTCGCGCCCGATGCCGACACGCGCGTCGAGCGCGCGTATACGCTGTTCCTCGATTACGACGGCGCCGGCTCGAAGGTGTCGGGCGACAGCGTGTCGGCGGTCAGCGCGAACGTCGATCAGCTCGGCGCGTATGCGTTCACCGGCGACGGGCGCACGATGGTGCTGCTGACGAACAAGGACATCGTGACGCACGATGCAAGCCTGACGTTCGCGAGCCCGATCGCGGGGTCGTGGACGCTGTACGGCTTCGACGCCGGCAACGCGGTGCATGTCATTTCGAGCGGCGGCGCATCCGGCACGTCGCTGACACTGCCGTCGCTGCCGGCGATGTCGGCGAACATGCTCGTGATTGCCGCAGGCGACACGATTTTCGCCGACGGTTTCGACTGAGGACGCGCAAACCATCCCCACCCGACCTCCCCTTGAAGGGGAGGGCTCGAAGGCTACGCGAGCGCCCGCGCGTGGTGGCGCAGGTGATCCTCGACGAACGTCGAGATGAAGTAGTAGCTGTGGTCGTAGCCGGCATGCGCGCGCAGCGTCAGCGCCTGGCCGGCCTTGCGGCACGCGGCGTCGAGCCGCCAGTGCTGCAGCTGTACTTCGAGGAATTTGTCCGCGTAGCCCTGGTCGACGAGAATCGTGCCCGGGAACCGCTGGCCGTCCTCGATCAGTGCGCAGGCATCGTACGGACGCCACGTCGTGCGATCCTCGCCAAGATAGCGCGGCAGAGCCTTCTGTCCCCACGGCACTTCACTCGGCGCGACGATGGGCGCGAATGCGGACACCGACTTGTAGCGCTCCGGGTTCTTGAGCGCGATCGTCAGCGCGCCGTGCCCGCCCATCGAATGGCCGAAGATGCTCTCGCGCTGCATGTCGGCGAACGCGAAGCTCGCGCCGAGCACGGCCGGCAGCTCCTTCGTCACGTAGCCGTACATGCGGAAGCGCTTGGCGAAAGCCGGCGTCGTCGCGTCGAGATAGAAGCCGGCCGCCTCGCCGAACTCCCAGTCGCCGGTCGCGCCGTCGATGCCGGTGTCGCGCGGGCTCGTGTCGGGCGTGACGATCATGATGCCGAGCTCGGCGGCGATGCGTTGCGCGCCGGCCTTGATGACGAACGTCTCCTCGCTGCACGTGAGGCCGGCGAGGTAATAGAGCACCGGCACCTTGCCCTGCGCGGCCTGCGGCGGACGGAACACGCCGAACTTCATCGTGCCGCCCGTTTCGCCGGACGCATGCCTGTAGAAACCCTGCACGCCGCCGAAGCAGCGTTGCTCGGAGATCGTCTCGATGCTCATCGTCGTGTCCCGTCGGAGGAGTGACCGCGCCGTCGGCCCGGGCGGCCGAGGAAACCACGTTACGTGCGGTCTGGCAATGCGCTGTCCGAAGCCAGTTCGCGCGCGCGCGTGATGCGCCAGCCCATCCAGCCCGAGCTCGCCGCGGCGATCATCGACAATGCGGCGAAGCCCGGCACGGGCGCGCCGAGCGTGCGCAGCAGGTTGAACGCGCTCGTGACGACGAGGTCGCCGAAGCGCCAGACCGACGTGTCGATGAAGTTCTTCGTCTTGTAGCGCGTCTCGGCGTCGACGCGCGTGTAGAGGCTGTCCGCGGCGGGCTTGAAGACGCCGTAGGCGCTCGCGCGCGTGATGACCGCGACGACCGCGATCCAGCCGCCGCCGAACACGACGAGGCCCGCCAGCATGATCGCCTTCAGCGCGCCATCCATCGCCATCGCGGCCGCGGGACCGAAGCGCACCATCAGCGGACGCGTCAGCACGAGCTGCAGGACCATCTGCAGCGAGTTCGCATAGAGATCGATGCCGGCCGCGAAGTTGATGCGCGCCTCGCGCGTCGGATACGTCGCGCCGCTGTAATCGGCGAGGAGCGCATAGATCACCGTGCCGACCGCGTCGCCGAGGAGCATCAGCAGCGCGAGCCGGCGCATCAGCGGCGATTTCAGCGTCTCGATGGCGCCGGCGAAAAAGCCGCCGCCGATCACGCGCTCGTCGCGCGGCCGCTCGCCCGCGACCGGATGGCGCTGCGACCAGCGCGACAGCGCGAAGATGCAGACGATCGCGGTGCCGAGCAGCAGCGAGGAGACGATCAGGAGGCCCGACACGCCGACCAGGAACACGAACGCCTTGGTCATGCCGGGCCCGGCGAGCGCACCGATCGCGCCGCCGAGCGTGATGATCGGAAACAGCCGGCGCGCCTGCTCGGGGTCGAAGAGATCGGCCATGAAGCTCCAGAACACCGCGACGACGAACAGGTTGAACACGCTGACCCAGACGAAGAAGATCGCGCCGAGCACGCGCGCGCCGATGACGTCCTGCATCTGGAACGCCGGAATGAACGCGATCATGCCGGCGATGAAGAAGAGGTAGACGATCGGCACGAACGTCCGGCGCGGGAAGCGCGCGACGAGCGCGCCGAAGAACGGCGTCAGCGCCAGTGTCGCGACGAACGTCACCGCGTAGAAGATCGGCAATGACGTCGAGCCGACCGCAGCCGAAAGCTGATCGCGCACGGGCCGGATCACGTAGTACGCAGCCAGCACGCAGAAGAAATAGACGAACGCAACGGCGACGGCGAACCACTCGTGACGCTGGATGGCGGGACGCGCGGGCACGTCGGCTCCGTTCGGGAGGGGCGCGCAAGCCTAGCATGCGGATTTCGCATTCCAGCACCGGCATACTAGGCGCATGACGCCGACGCTTTCCGCGCTGAATATCTTTCCGGTGAAATCCTGCGCGCCGGTCGCGCTCGATGCGGCTGTCGTCGAGCCGCGCGGCTTGCGCCACGACCGGCGCTGGATCGTCACCGATGCGACCGGCAGGTTCCTGACCGGCCGGCAGCATCCACGGCTCACGCTGCTGCACGCGACGCCGGATGGCGACGCGCTCGCGCTATCCGCGCCAGGCATGCCGTCGCTCCGGCTCGAGGCGCCGGCCGCCGGCGCGCGCGTCGACGTCGTCGTCTGGGCGAACACGGTCGCGGCGCTGCCGGGCAGCGACGTCGCCAACGCGTGGGTCAGCGCGTTCCTGGGCATGCCGGCGCGCCTGGCGTACATGGACGATGCGTGCGCGAGGCCGGTCAATCCCGACTACTCGAACGCGGGCGACGAGGTCAGTTTCGCCGATGCGTTTCCGATGCTGCTGATCTCGCAGGGCGCGCTCGATGCGCTCAACGGGAAGCTCGCGGTTCCGGTGCCGATGCTGCGCTTCCGGCCGAACTTCGTCGTCGCGGACACGGCGCCGCACGCGGAGGACGGCTGGAAGCGCGTGCGCGTGGGCGAGGTCGAGTTCGACGTCGTGAAGCCCTGTTCGCGCTGCGTGTTCACGACGGTCGATTTCGAGCGCGGCGAGTTCGATCCCTCCGGCGAGCCGTTGAAGACGCTGATCACGTACCGGCGCGGCGAGCGCGGCGTGACGTTCGGGCAGAACATCATTCCGCGCGGCGCGGGCACCGTGCGCGTCA
>CALFNI010000538.1 GCA_937902695.1 uncultured Rhodanobacteraceae bacterium | reverse complement strand
ATGCGATCCAGCACCAGCGTCTCGAGCTCGATCTTCCACGCGCCGCGGCCGTAGGTTGCGGCGACGAGCACGTGCGGATCGGCGCTGATCTCGAGATCCGTCACGACCATGCCGAGCGGCATCCCGGTCATCATCGGCGCGAACGTGTCGCCGCCGTCGGTGCTCTCGTAGACGCCGATGTCGGTGCCGACGAAGATGCGGTCCGGGTCGAGCGGGTCGATCGCGACACTGTTCGCCGGCACGCCGGGAAGGCCGGCGCCCATGCCTTCCCAGTCGCGTCCGCCGGCCGATCGCAGCAGGTGCGGATCGGCGAACACGCTGCGCGTGACGAAGACGCGCGTGACGTCCGTCGGATCGGCCGCGATGTCGGACACGTTGCCGCCGGGATAGCTCTGCGTGATATCCGTGAAGACCGGCGCCGCGAGCGAGGCGTCGGCTGTCGTCCAGATCTTGCCGTTCGCGGTGCCCGCGTACATGCGCAGCGAGCCGTCGATCGGATCGTCGGCCGTCGTGAGCACGCTGATCGACTGCGAATTGCCGCCGGTGATGCTGCCCGAGATGTCGGTCCACGCGTATGCGTTGCCGTTGTCGCCGGTCGCCGAGCGGTAGACGCGATTCGAGCCGACGAACACGTAGTCGCCGCCGGTCACGAGCGGCGTCACCCACGGAAACGGGTCGTTGACGTTCTGGCCGTTGTGGCTGACCGACTGGAACGTATCCGGCGCGCCGCGCGACGTCGAAAGATAAAGCGCGGCGCCGCCGGCCGGATAGCTCGTCTGGAAAACGCGATTGGCGTCTTTCGCATCGACCGCGTTCATGAAGCCGTCGCCGGTCACGAGCGTCACGTTCCAGAGCTGATCGTCGTCGCGCATGGACGATGAATTGTCCTGCGCGCCGCCGTAGAAGCGGCCGGGATCGGCCGGATCGAGCGCGATGTCGTAGAACTGCGTGATCTCGAGATTCGCGTTGAGATTCGTGAACGTGGCGCCGGTGTCGTCGGTGCGCCACAGGCCGCCGTCGCTGCCGACCCAGAAGCGCGTGCCGTCGTTCTTCGAGAAACGCACGATGTGCGTGTCCTGGTGCACGTCCTGCGACTGGCCCCAGCCGGCGGTCAGGATCGCGAGATTCCGTCCGCCGTCGGTCGATAGCGCCGGCCGGATCGTGCCGACGAGCAGCGTCTCGGGATCGGTCGGGTGCACGTCGAGCGTCAGGTTGTAATAGCACTGGCCTTCGCACGCATTCGCGTTGACGGTCGTCCAGCTCGCGCCGGCATCGTCGCTGCGATAGAGCACCAGCGATGCGCCGCTCGATGGGCCGAGCAAAGCGTACAGCGTGTCCGGGTTGCTCGCGGACATGGCAAGGCGCCCGTATGCCGCCGCCGAGTTGACCGGAAGGCCATTCGGCAGCACGGTCCAGGTGAGGCCCGCGTCGGTGGATTTGTAGATGCCCTTGGAACGCAGCTGCGCGTAGACGACGTTCGCGTCGCGCGGATCGAAGATCACGTCGCGCGAGCCCGAGCCCGCCGAGAAAACCATCGTCCACGTCGCGCCGCCGTCCGCGGTGCGATAGAGGCCGCCGCCGGTCGTCGAGCCATTCGCGTTGCAGTGGCCCTGGCCGCCCGCAATGAGCACGTTCGGATCGGCCGGAGACTGCGCAAGCGCCGTGACGAACGAAAGCGGCATCGCGGTATCGCCGCTGCCGTTGCGCGGCTCGAACGTCGCGCCGCCGTCGGCTGAAAAGAAAAGGCCCAGGCCGAAGTAATCGACGCAGCCGGCGAAAGCCTCGCCGGTACCGACCCAGACGTGATCGGGATTGCCGTTTTCCATGATGATGGAGCCGATGCTCTCGGTGCCGATCGCATCGAAAAGCTGCGTCCAGTTGCGCCCGCCGTTCGTCGTTTTCCAGACGCCGCCGGCGGCCGCGCCGAGGTACAGCGTGCCTTCGTCGGCCGGATCGATCGCGAGCGCCGTGACGCGGCCGATGACGTTGCCCATGTCCCAGTTGAGCATCGTCATGCCTTCCGGACCGAGCGCCTGCCAGGTCTCGCTCGCGAGCAGCGCCGGAACGCCGTTGGCGACCTGCCGCTTCAGCTGCGTCACCGCGTGCGCGCGCCGGGCGCGCGCGTCCGGGTTCTCATCGAGCCCGCGCGCGTCGACGAACCACTCGATGCGCTTCTGGATCTCCTCGTCCTCGCCGTTGGATTTATCGACGGGCAGCAGCGGAGAGGGTCGGTCGGCCGCGGCGGTGGGTGCGAGCCAGAATGCGAAGGCAAGCGCCGCGAAAGCGAGCGGGCCGGATCGGCGGTATTCCATGCGGGTCCCCTGGGCCGGCGCATGCCGCCGGCTGCCACGTTACGATAGCCGATCGCCCCGGCCGCGGCCCATGCCGTTCGTTCAGGCGATCGGCCTCGTCCGTTGCGTCCGACCCGGTTGGAACTGTCCAGGCGGCCCCGATATCGAGGCCATCCCGTCCGGTCCATTTGCAGAAATCGAGGTTTTTCGATGTCGTCCACCGCCGAAAAGCGCGTCTTCGAGGCCGAAGTCGCCGAAGTTCTTCATCTCGTCACGCATTCGCTCTATTCGCACAAGGAAATCTTCCTGCGCGAGCTCATCTCGAACGCGTCGGATGCCTGCGACAAGCTGCGCTTCGCATCGCTGTCCGACCCCGCGCTGAGCGCCGAGGATTCCGAGCTGCGCATCGAAATCACGGCCGACAAGGACGCGCGCACTCTGACGATCCGCGACAACGGCATCGGCATGACGCGCGACGAAGTCATCGAGAACATCGGCACGATCGCGCGCTCGGGCACGAAGCGGTTCCTCGAATCGCTGTCGGGCGACGCCCGCAAGGACACGCAGCTGATCGGCCAGTTCGGCGTCGGCTTCTATTCGGCCTTCATCGTGGCCGACCGCGTGACGCTGGTGACTCGCAAGGCCGGCGCGCCGGCGGGCGAGGGCGTGCGCTGGGAATCGGCCGGCACCGGCGAGTACACGCTCGAAACCGTCGAGGCGCCGATGCGCGGCACCGCGGTGACGCTGCACCTGAAGGAGGACGAGTCCGAGTTCCTCGACGCGTGGAAGCTGCGCGACCTGATCGCGCGCTACTCCGATCACGTCGCGTTTCCGATCCGCATGCCGAAGCAGAAGGACGGCAAGCCGTCCGACGAGATGGAAACCGTCAACCACGCCTCGGCGCTCTGGACGCGGCCCAAGAGCGAGCTCAAGGACGAGGATTATCAGTCGTTCTACAAATCGCTCACGCACGACTTCGGCGATGCGCTGGCCTGGACGCACAACCGCGTCGAGGGTGCGCAAAGCTATACGCTGCTGCTGTTCGTGCCGGAGAAGCCGCCGTTCGATGCGCTGTTCAGCGGCCGCGACGAGCGCAAGGGCGTGAAGCTCTACATCCGCCGCGTCTTCATCATGGACGCGAGCGAGCAGCTCCTGCCCGCGTATCTCCGCTTCGTGCGCGGCGTCGTCGATTCGGACGATCTGCCGCTCAACGTCAGCCGCGAGATCCTGCAGGAGAACCGCCTGCTGCAGCAGATTCGCGGCGCGTGCGTCAAGCGCGTGCTCGACCTGCTCGAGAAGCTCGCGCGCGACGATGCCGAGAAGTTCAGGCAGTTCACCGACGCCTTCGGCAACGTGCTGAAGGAAGGCATCGCCGAAGACCCGGCCAACCGCGAGCGCATCGCCAAGCTGCTGCGCTTCGCGTCGACGAAATCGGACGCCGCGAAGACCGTCTCGCTCGACGACTACATCGCGCGCATGCCGGTCGGCCAGGACACGATCTGGTACGTCACCGCCGATTCGCATGCGGCGGCGCGTTCGAGCCCGCAGATCGAATCGCTGAAGGCGCACGACACCGAGGTGCTGTTGCTGTCCGATCGCATCGACGAATGGATGATCG
>CALFNI010000537.1 GCA_937902695.1 uncultured Rhodanobacteraceae bacterium | reverse complement strand
CTACCTCGGCTTCGCCAATCGCACGCTGTGGCCGCTGCTGCACTTCCGGCCGTCGCTGCTAGAATACAGGCGCGCAGATTTCGAAGGCTATCGCGCGGTCAACAGGCTCTTCGCTGAGCACGTCGCGCGCCTCGTCCGCGACGACGACATCGTCTGGGTGCACGACTATCACCTGATTCCGCTCGCCGCCGAGCTTCGCAAGCTCGGCGTCGGCGCGCGGATCGGATTCTTCCTGCACATCCCGCTGCCGCCGGCGGCGTTGCTGACCATGCTGCCGCACCACGAGCATCTCTTTCCGGAGCTCGGTTCGTACGATCTGATCGGCCTACAGAATGCGCGCGATCGCGACGCGCTGCTCGAGTATTTCCGCGACGAGATGCAGGCGAAGACGCGCGCCAACGGCGACGTGCAGCTGCGCGATGGCCGGCGCCTTCGCGTACTGCCGTTTCCGGTCGCGATCGATACGCTCGAGGTCGCGCGGCAGGCCAGGCGCGCGGTCGCGTCGGCCGCGACCCAGCGGCTGGTCAAGAGTCTCGAGCACCGCGCGCTCGCGATCGGCGTCGACCGGCTCGACTACTCCAAAGGCATTCCGCAGCGCTTCGAGGCGTTTGCGCACTTCCTGTCGCAGCATCCGGAGTGGCGCTCGCGGATCTCGTTCCTGCAGATCGCGCCGCCGTCCCGCGAGGAGGTGCCGGAATATCGCGAGCTGCGCTCGCGGCTCGAACGGCTCGCCGGCGCGACGAACGGCCGCTATGCCGAGCCCGACTGGATGCCGATCCGCTATGTCAACCGCAGCTTCAATCAGGCGACCCTGGCCGGCTTCTATCGCGCCGCCGACATCGCCGTCGTGACGCCGCTCCGCGACGGCATGAACCTCGTCGCGAAGGAGTTCGTCGCGGCGCAGGATGCGGAGGATCCGGGCGTCCTGATTCTTTCGAGTTTCGCCGGCGCTGCCGACGAGCTGCGGCAGGCCATCATCATCAATCCGTTCGATGCGGACGACATCGCCGAGAGTTTCGTGGCCGCGCTCGAGATGCCGCTCGCCGAACGCCGCGAGCGCTGGCAGGCGATGTTCGACTACCTCGTGCGCAACGACGTCGTCGCGTGGCGCACGCGCTATCTCGATGCGCTCACCGAAGACGCGCCGCGCGCGGCCGCATGAAAAGCGCGGGAGCGCGGCGTCATGCCGCCTCCCGCATCCGCCGGGTCGGTCCGTCCGTGGACCGCGGCGCCGGCGTCAGGGCCGCCGGCTGTCGATCGATCAGAACTTCACGGTGACGCGCCCGAAGTAATAGCGCCCCATCAGGTCGAAGTTCGCAGGATCGGTGTTCGCGTTGTTGGTGTTGTTCGCGTAGAGGAACGGCGGCTGCTTGTCGCCCACGTTGTTCACGCCGACGTCGAACCGCGTGTTCCACGCCTCGAGGTTGTAGCCGAACGAGATGTCGTGATAGACGGTCGCCCCGAAGTCGTAGAAGAGACCATGGATCGAGCAGTAGTCGCCGTAGTAGCACGTGCCGGCCGGGAAGACGTCCTGCG
>CALFNI010000536.1 GCA_937902695.1 uncultured Rhodanobacteraceae bacterium | reverse complement strand
GCGGTTTGCCGGCGATCAACGTCATCGACGTCGATGGCGCGGCGCCGAGTCAGTGGCGATGATCTGGCGGGCAATGGACGACCTCGCCCGCGCGGATCTCTTCCATTGGACCCGCCTCACATTGCGTCCAGACGACGGTCGTGGAAAGCCGCGCCGCGTTTTGGTGCCTGGTGCCCGGAGCCAGACTCGAACTGGCATGACGGTGTCCCGTCGAGAGATTTTAAGTCTCTTGCGTCTACCGATTTCGCCACCCGGGCCTGCGATGCAAGGATCGCAGACTCCGGCGGGCGCGGCCAATATCACCTTCGTTGCAGCAGCGGCGGCGGCGGCTAGGTGCGTGCCGCGCCGACGTCGTCGAAACGCCCGGTGCGCGTCACGGTCAGCGCGGTCTGCCCGACGACGAGCACATCGCCTTCGAAGAGCTCGGTGACCAGCGAGCACCGATCGTTCACGCGCGTGTGGTTGGTCGAGCCGAGATCGCGCACCCAGCAGCGTCCCGCGCTGCCCCAGACCACGCAATGATGGCGGGAGACGGTCGGATCGCGAATCTGGAGATCGACGCCGACGCCGCGACCGACGACGATCGGCGCGGCGCCGATCGCGATGCGCCGACCGGGCCATTCGCCTTCCGTCACGATCAGCACCAGCATTCCGGCCTCGCCCGCAGCGCCGGGCGACGCCGCTGGTTGCCGCACGCGCAAGCTCTCCTCGATCAGCACGTCCCAACCTCCGCCCGCGTTACGCGCGGTCACTCCTACGGATCGTAAAAGCGTCGCGATTCCCGCCAGCAGATCGCGCGCGTTGCGTCGTCGACGCAGACGCCTGGCGGATTCGTGCCCGGATTTCCGTAATCACATCGGACATGCCCTTGCGTGAGCGGACGGGCGGCCATAACCGAAGGGAGCGTCTGACACCGATGCCGATGACATCGAGCGACCGCCAGCGCCTCGCCGCAAGCTGGCTCACCATGCAGAAGACGCCCGCGCTCGGCGCAGCGCGCGAAGACCTCGCCTGGGTCGTCGAGAAGGTCTGGGATCTTTGCGACGATGCGCCGAACGATGCGTTCGAGTTCATCCTGGCCGTGCTCGATCGCGACGCGTCGCATGCCACGCTCGCGATCCTCTGCGCGGGTCCGCTCGAAGCGCTGCTGCGCAAGCATGGACCCCGCATCATCGGCCGCGTCGAGCGATGCGCACGGCGCGATCCGAACTTCGCGCGGCTGCTCGCGCATGTCTGGCAAAGCGCGCTGCCGAAGACGATCTGGGCGCGCGTGCAGCATGTCCGCGAGCGCCATCAGGCGCGCGACGACGCCGGCGGCCCGTATCTCGCGAGGCCTGCCGCCAGCTATTGAGGGACGACGCCCGCACGTGGCGGGATTGGGCGCCCGAATCCGTATCGATCTGCGAGCGCCCGTCGCGCGTCAATCTGCGTGCGTTCTCCAGCGCACGGATCCGCCAACGAGTCCCGATCCTCGTTCGGATCGCCGCGGCGGGCGCTCGCTGCCGCGCGGACGGCTCCCTCGTCCGCGCGGCTTCTTCGTTTCGGGAGCATTCTGCGAATCCGTTCGATCGTGCGATTCGCAAGCCGGCGCAACGTGCGTCGCAGCCGAAGCGAACGCCGCGTCGTCCGTGGGACGACGCGCGCTCGACAGGAACTCATAAACCGCCCGCCACGACAGAGCCTCCGCACTCACGTACGCGGGGGCGGGATCGCACGCGAGGCGTGCTCTCGCAGGCGTATTTCGTAAAATCGGGGCCGGAACCGCCACGAACGGACGATTATTTTCAGTCGCATGACGCGACCGGCGGATTCGCCTGTGGCGAAGTGAGTGCCCGCCGGACGACCCATCGATAGTGTGCTTGGGGGATATCGACGGGCCAGCGCAATTGTCGTGGCAAGACGATCAGTCCGGCGGGCACTCAATTGTTCATATACGGGATTCGGGGACCAAACCCGCCACATGCGGGCAACTCAGATCGAACCCCACCGCGCAGTGCGTTGCGTTTCACGAACCATGCCCCCTGCCGTGACGGCCTCCGGCCGATGTCTTACCCTCCCGGCCATGGGGTCCGAGAAGACCGACGAGGAACTGATGCTCGCTTACGCCGGAGGCGACCTGCTCGCCTTCGAGATGCTTTACCGGCGCCATCGCGGCACGCTGTACCGCTTCCTCCTGCGCACGCTGCGGCATCGCGCCGATGCCGACGAGCTGTTCCAGGACACCTGGAGCCGGCTCGTCGCGGCGCGCGAGCGCTATCGGGCCGAAGCGAAGTTCACGACGTTCCTGCTGCAGATCGCGCACAATCTCGTCGTCGACCGGTTCCGGCGGCTGAAGCCGCAGGCGTCGGACGAGGAAGCCGAGGCCGTGTTCCGCCAACTCGATGCCCCCGAAGGCGAACAACCGGAGCGCGTGCTCACCGAGTTCGAGCAGCGGCGTCGCCTGCAGATCGCGCTCGAGGAATTGCCCGAGGAGCAACGCGTCGCGTTTCTGCTTCGCATCGAAGGCGGGCTCGGCCTCGATGAAATCGGCGAGATCACCGGCGCCGGGCGCGAGACGGTGAAATCGCGCCTGCGCTATGCGCTCGCGCGCATCCGTGCGAGGTTCGCCTCATGAGCGCGCGCGACCCCGACGACCTGCTCCGCGACGGCGGCGGCGAGATCGGCGATCTCTATCGCCGCCTGCCGCGCTACGAGCCGCCGCGCCGGCTCGATCGCGCCGTATTGAACGAAGCCGCGCGTGCCGTGCACAGCGGCAGGCCGCCACGCCGGCAGCGCTGGATCCTCGGCGTCGGATCCGCAGCGGGACTCGTGCTCGCGGCCGGGCTCGCATGGCGCATCGGTCACGAGCCGATGAGCGCGAACGATGCGGCCGCACCCGCCGAAGTGCCGCGCGTCGTGCCGGTGCAGCCGATCGACGAGCCCGCGCGCAGCCGGCGCGAAATGCCGGCGCGCGACGCAGCGCCGCCATCCGCCGCAGCAGCACCGCCGCCGGAGCAGCAGCGCGCCGCCGCCGCCGGCGGCGATCGCAGCGATCAGCCGAAGCCGTTGCGCAAGCAGCGCGCCGAGAGCAAGCCGGCGCCGCAGCCGCCACAGGCCCAAGCGCCGCCGCTACCGGCCGCATCGCCCGCGCCGAAGGCATTTCCCGCCAACGAACACGAGGCCGAGCAGGCGCCGGATGCCGACAAGGCCAAGGACGCGAGCGCGGGCATCGCACCGGCGGCGCGGGGCGCGGCCGCGGCGGAAAAGCGTGCCGCGGCGGCGAACGCACTGGGCCGCGCGTCGCCGACGCTGCCCAGCAGCTCGGTGGAATTGCAGCGCGACATGCAGCTCGCGCCGTCGGACTGGCTCGCGCACATCCGCGATCTCATGCAGCAGGGCCGTCGTCAGCAGGCGACCGAGAGCCTTCGCCTGTTCGTGCGCACGCATCCGGATCGTCGCGTGCCGCCCGATCTTCGCGAGCTGCTCGACTGACGGGCTCGTCCTGGCCGTCATTCGCGCGAAAGCGGGAATCCATTTTTCGAGCGCCGCGAACAGCACGATGGATTCCCGCTTTCGCGCGAATGACGATGCGGACGGCGTTCTGCAGCTCGGCCTACGGCGCCTCCAGCACGCCCGCGAGGCGCCCCATGAACGGGCGGTAGTACTTGAGCTCCGTGATCGAATCGCGCACGTCGCTGAGCGCCGTGTGGGTCGATTCCTTCGCGAATCCGCGCGCGAGATCGGGCGCCCAGCGCCGCGCGAGCTCCTTGATCGTCGAGACGTCGAGATTGCGGTAGTGGAAATAGCGCTCGAGCCGCGGCATCAGGCGATAGAGGAAGCGCCGGTCCTGGCAGATCGAGTTGCCGCACATCGGCGATTTGCCGGCCGAGACGAACTGCGCGAGAAACTCGCAGGTCAGTGCCTCCGCCGTGCCGATGTCGACGCGCGACTCGAGCACGCGCTGCCAGAGGCCGGACTTGCGATGCTGGTTGCGGTTCCAGTCGTCCATCGCTTCGAGCCGCTCGAGCGGCTGGCGCAGCGCGAACTCGGGACCCTCGGCGAGGAGATTGAGGTCCTTGTCGGTGACGATCGTCGCGATCTCGAGGATCGAATCGCGATCGGGATCGAGGCCGGTCATTTCGAGGTCGATCCAGATCAGGTTGTCCTCATGGTGCATTCGCGACTCCTCTCGATGTCGGCGCGTTTCGGAATCCGCGCCTCAAAAACCGCGCCGCCTCCCCCGACAGGCCCGTCGCGACGAGTCTAGCAGGCGGCGATTGTCAGGCGCAGGTTCGCGCGGCTACGCTGGCGAGACCGGCAGCGGACGCACGATGCAGACTTTCCTCTGGCACGATTACGAAACCTTCGGCGCCGATCCGCGCCGCGACCGACCGGCCCAGTTCGGCGCGATCCGCACGACACCCGACCTCGAAATCATCGGCGATCCGGTCTCGGTCTTCTGCAAGCCCGCGCCCGACGTGCTGCCCTCGCCGGGAGCATGCCTCGTCACCGGCATCACGCCGCAGCGCGCCGCGGCCGAAGGCGTCGTCGAGGCCGAGTTCGCCGCGCGCGTGCACGAGATCCTTGCCGAGCCCGGCACCTGCGGCGTCGGCTACAACTCGCTGCGCTTCGACGACGAGTTCACGCGCCACCTCCTCTACCGCAACTTCTACGATCCGTATGCGCGCGAGTGGGAAAACGGCAACTCGCGCTGGGACGTCATCGATCTCGCGCGCATGTGCTATGCGCTGCGTCCGCACGGGATCGAGTGGCCGCTGCGCGACGACGGCGCGCCGAGCTTCCGCCTCGAAGAGCTCGCCCGCGCGAACCACGTGCCGCAGCGGCGCGCGCACGATGCGCTCGCCGACGTCGAGGCCCTGGTCGGCATCGCGCGCATCCTGCGCTTCAGGCAGCCGCGGCTCTGGGACTGGCATTTCGCGCTGCGCAGGAAGCAGCGCGTGTTCGAGCTGCTCGATGTCGTCGAGATGACGCCGCTGCTGCACGTCTCCTCGCGGTATCCGTCGACGCGCGGGTGCCTGGCGATGGTCGCGCCGATCGCGGGCCATCCGACCTCGCCGAACGGCGTGATCGTGTTCGATCTCGATGCCGACCCGACGGAGCTGATTGCGCTCGACGCCGAAGGCATCGCCGACCGCGTCTTCACGCGTCGCGCCGACCTCCCCGAGGGCGTCGAGCGCATTCCGCTCAAGACCATCCACGCCAACCGGACGCCCGCGCTCGCGCCGATCAGCGTCCTCAAGGCGACCGACACGTCGCGCATCGCGCTGGATGTCGAGAAAAACCTGCGCCATCTCGAGCAACTGCGTACCGCGAGCGGACTTGCCGAAAAGGTACGGCGCGTATTCGCGCGCGATTCGAAGCCCGAGCCCGCGCTCGACGCGGAGGTCGCGCTCTACGACTGCTTCATGTCCGACGACGATCGCCTGCTGCTGCGCTCGGTGCGCGAAACGCCCCCCGAACAGCTTGGAACGCGCCCGTTCGCGTTCAAGGACACGCGCTGCGCGGAGCTGTTGTTCCGCTATCGTGCGCGCAACTGGCCCGAGACGCTCAGCGCCGACGAATCGGCACGCTGGCAGGACATGCGCCGGCGCCGCCTCGAAACGGCGACGCCGGCGACGCCGCGCACGCTCGAGTAATACTTCGCCGAGATCGCGGCCTACCGCGCCGACGAGACGACCAGCGCGGAAGGGCGCATCGTGCTCGATCAGCTCGACGTCTGGGGCCGCACGTTGCTGTAGAGGAAGCACGATGGCCGGACACTACTTCACCGCGGCGACGTTCAGGTTCCAGCGCGATCTGGCGAAGAACAACAATCGCGCGTGGTTCGCCGCGAACAGGACGCGCTACGAGGACGTGCTGCGCGATCCGTTCCTGCGCCTGATCGAGGACATGCAGGCGCCGCTCGCGAAGATCAGCGCGCACTATCGCGCCGACCCGCGGCCGAGCGGCGGTTCGCTGTTCCGCATCCATCGCGACACGCGATTCCGCAACGACAAGACGCCGTACAAGACCTGGGCCGGCGCGCGGTTCGGGCACGAGCGGCGACGCGAGGTCGCGGCGCCGTCGTTCTATCTGCACATCCAGCCACGCGACTGCTTCGCCGGCGGCGGCCTCTGGCATCCCGAGCCGCCGACGCTGAAGAAGATCCGCGAGTTCCTCGCCGACAATCCGGCCGCATGGAAGAAAGCCGTGCACGGCAAGCCCTTCCGCGAGCGCTTCGAGTTCTGGGGCGAGGCACTCTCGCGTCCGCCGCGCGGATTCGATCCGCAGCATGAACTGATCGAGGACCTCAAGCGCCGCAACTTCGCCGCGGGCGCCGCGATACCGGATGCGATCGCGACGTCGGACGAATTGCTGCCGGCCGTCGTCGACACGTTCAAGCGGATCGCGCCGATGATCGATTACCTCTGCGCCGCGCTCGAGCTGGAGTTCTGATCGCTCCTTCACCCACTGGCGCCGTATCCCCTCTCCCGCTTCCGGGAGAGAGAAACAGCCAGCTGTACGTGGGCGTTCATGCCCGCTGTACGGTATCGGACGGTCGCCCCGTGCGTACACCGCGAAGTGCTCTGGACAAATTGCACAAGCTACTGTTTATGCTGAATATTCTGCGGTTGCGCGATTGAGCCATCCGGCTGGCATGGCCCCTGCTACTGCAGCGCCATGGACATTGCCCGCCCCGAGCTCAAGAAAAAGAAACGCCGCCGCCAGTACGTCATCGGGGCCGCGATCGCCGCCTGTCTTCTCGTCGCCGTCGCCGGCCTCGCCGCGCTGGGCCCTGCGATCCCGTCGGTCGAACGCTCGAGCGTGACCGTCGATCAGGTCAAGCGCGGCGAGCTGCTGCGCGAGGTTCGCGGTCCGGGCACGCTGGTCCCGAAGGAGATCCGCTGGATCGCCGCCGAGACCGCCGCGCGCGTCGAGCGCATCGTGATCAAGCCCGGCGCGATCGTGAAGCCGGACACCGTCATCCTCGAGCTCAGCAACCCCGAGGTGGATGATCAGCTGCTCGCGGCGACGACCGCGGTCACGGCCGCGCAATCCGACCTGGCCGCCAAGCGCACCGATCTCAACTCGAAACTGCTCGACGAGCAGTCGCAGCACGCGCAGGCGAAGAGCGAATACGAAACGGCGCGCATGCAGGCCGAAGCCGAGAAGCCGGTCGCCGAGAAAGGCGTCATCCCGGCCGTGCAATACAAGAAAAGCCTCGTCGTGCTCGAGCAGTCGAAGAACCGCATGGATCTGGAGGAGCAGCGCGTCGTCGAGTTCCGCCGCAACATCGAATCGCAGCTCGCCGCCGAGAAGGCGCGTCTGGACCAGCTCGTCGCGACGCGCGAGCTGCGCCAGCGCCAGGCCGATGCGCTGCACGTGCGCGCCGGCATCGAGGGCATCCTGCAGCAGGTGCCGGTCGAGGAAGGCCAGCAGGTCGCGATCGGCGCCAACCTCGCGCGCGTTGCGCGTCCGGGCGAGCTGATGGCCGAGCTTCGCATCGCGGAGACGCAGGCGAAGGATGTCGCGCTCGGCCAGCCGGTCAAGGTCGATACGCGCAACGGCATCATCGACGGCAAGGTGCTGCGCGTCGATCCCGCGGTGCAGAACGGCACCGTGCAGGTCGACGTCGATCTCGAAGGCAAGCTCCCGCCCGGCGCGCGTCCCGATCTCTCGGTCGACGGCACCATCGAGATCGAGCGCCTGCCCGACGTGCTCTATGTCGGCCGCCCGGCGTTCGGACAATCCGACTCCGAAGTGCGCCTGTTCAAGCTCGACCCGGGCGGCGACGTCGCCAGCCGCGTGCCGGTCGAGCTCGGCAAGAGCTCGGTCAACCTGATCCAGATCGTCAAAGGCCTCAACGTCGGCGACCGCGTGATCCTGTCCGACACGAGCGCCTTCGACCAGCACGACCGCGTGCGGCTCCGATAGCACCGGCAACGGCGACCGGCGTAAGCGTTACGGCATCGAACCGCATCGAACCCAACCTCCCCACAGGCAAGATTCCGACGATGAACACCGCCACGACCAACGACCCGCTGATCAAGCTCGACAGCATCAAGAAGGTGTTCCTGACCGACGAGGTCGAAACGCACGCGCTCGCCGGCGTCCATTTCCAGATCGGTCGCGGCGAATACGTCTCGATCTCGGGACCATCCGGCTGCGGCAAGTCGACGCTGCTCGCGATCCTGGGCCTCCTCGACACGCCGAGCGACGGCGCCTACCGGCTCAACGGCCGCGAAGTCGCCGACATCGGCGCGAGCGAGCGCGCGCAGATCCGCAACAAGGAAATCGGCTTCGTGTTCCAGGCGTTCAACCTGATCGGCGATCTCACGGTGTTCGAGAACGTCGAGCTCCCGCTGACCTACCGCGAAGGCGTCTCGAAGGCCGAGCGCCGCGAGCGCACGATCGGCGCGCTCGAGCGCGTCGGCATGGCGCATCGCGTGAAGCATTTTCCCGCGCAGCTTTCGGGCGGCCAGCAGCAGCGCGTCGCGGTCGCGCGCGCGCTGGTCGGCAAGCCGGCGATCCTGCTCGCCGACGAGCCGACCGGCAACCTCGATTCGAAGAACGGCGAGGCCGTCATGCAGCTCCTCGACGAGCTGCACAAGCAGGGCTCGACGATCTGCATGGTCACGCACGATCCGCGTTATGCCGACTTCGCGCAGCGCAAGATCTTCATGTTCGACGGCCGCGTGGTGGACGAGGAAACGATGCACCGCCTGCGTCACGAGGAAGACCAGCGCCTGATGCGTCCGCGCGCCAGCGCCTGAGCGTTTCCACCGCCGCATCCCCACGAGGACGCCGCATGCTGCAGATCCTTGCGCAGAACATCCGTTACGCCGCGCGCCAGCTCGCCGCGAATCCGGGCTTCTCGCTGTTCGCCGCGCTCTCGCTCGCGATCGGGCTCGCGGCGAGCATCACGCTGTTCAGCGCCGCCAACACGCTTCTCTTTGCGCCCTTGCGCGGCGTGGGCGCGCCGGACGATCTCGTCGAACTCGGCAGCGTGTCGCCGGCGCACGGCACCGACTCGTTCTCGGCGCCCGATTTCGAGGACTACGCGGCAGGCGCGAAGAACGTCGCGCAGGTGTTCGCCTATCGCCACCAATGGATCAACGTCGACGTCGCCGGCAACCCCGAGCGCGCGTTCGGGCTGATGGTGAGCGGCAACTATTTCGACGCGCTGCAGGTCGGTGCCTATCGGGGCCGCCTGCTTCGCGACGGCGACGATCGCAGCGGCGCGGCACCGGTCGCCGTCGCGACGTACGCCGGCTGGCGCAAGTATCTCAACGGCGACGAAGGCGCGATCGGCAGGACCGTATCGATCAACGGCCAGCGCTTCACGCTGCTCGGCGTCGCCGCGCCCGACTTCCGCGGCACCGTCGCCATGCTGACGCCCGCGTTCTATGTCCCGCTGTCCCATCAGCCGCTGCTCCAGCCCGGCGCGGCGCAGCTGCTCCAGCAGCGCGGCTCGACCTGGCTGTCGCTCGCGGCGAGGCTGATGCCGGGCACGACCCGCGCACAGGCGCGCCAGCAGCTTTCTTCGATCGCCGCCCGCATTGCCGCCGACTATCCGCGGCGCGGCAACGAAGGCGGCGTCACGATCAGCGTCGAGCCGCTGCATGGCGTGCCGGGCGAGCTGCGCGGCGGCCTCGTCGCGTTTTCCGCGCTGCTGTTCGCATTGATCGCGCTGCTGCTGCTGGTCGCGTGCGTCAACGTCGCCTCGCTGCTGCTCGCACGCGGCGAGGCGCGCCGCCACGAAATCGCGATGCGGTTCGTGCTCGGCGCGGGACGCGCGCGCGTGACGCTGCAGCTCATGAGCGAAAGCGCGCTGCTCTCGCTGGCCGCGGGCGGGCTCGGCCTCGCACTCAGCGCGGCCGCGTGCCGCCTGCTTTCGCATGTCGATCCGCCCGTGCCGGTGCCGCTCTCGATCGATATTCCGATCGACGCCGCCACGTTCTGGTTCGCGCTTGCATGCACGCTCGCGACCGCGTTCGGTTTCGGCCTCGTGCCGGCAATGCGCGCTTCTTCGTACGCGCCGGGCGCCGGCGCGGTACTCGCCGGCGCGCGCGGCGCGAGCCAGCGCTCGCGGCTCGGTTCGGCGCTGGTCGTCGCGCAGATCGCCCTGACCATGATCCTTCTCGCCGGCGGAGGCCTCTTCATGCGCGCGATGCAGCGCGCCGCGGCCATCGATCCCGGCTTCAACGTGAGCGACGTGCTCACCGCCGACTTCAATCTCGAGCCGAGCGGCTATTCCGACGCGCGCCGGCTTGCGCTCGAGACCGCGCTCCTCGACCGGCTGCGTGCGACGCCGGGCATCGCCGCCGCCGCCGTGGCCGCGCTGGTGCCCCTCGACTTCAGCCGCATGCAGGAAGGCGATTTCCACGTGCCGGGCCAATCCGGCGACGCATTGACACCATTCGTGAATCTCGTCTCGCCCGGCTACTTTCAGGCCCTCGACATCCGCCTGCAGGGACGCGACTTCGACGCGCACGACGTCAAGGATTCCTCCGAGGTCTGCATCGTCAACGCGACGCTGGCGCAGACGCTCGCCGCGAACGGCGATGTGATCGGCCGCAGCTTCGCGTTCGGCGACGACAACGATCGGCACACGCTGACCGTCGTCGGCGTCGTGCCGGACGGGAAGTACGCATCGCTCGGCGAAAGCACCGAGCCTTTCATGTTCCTGCCGCTCGCGCAGTGGCCGCGCGCCGAAATGGCGCTGATCGTCAAGACCAGGCAGCCGACGAATGCGTTCGCCGCAACGCTGGGCGACACGGTGCGCGCGATCGACGCCTCGCTGCCTTCGCCCCAGGTGCGCTCGCTCGCCGACATCCTGGCATTGTCGCTGCTGCCGCAGCGGATCGCGGCGCTGACTTCGCTGGCGCTCGGCGCGGTCGGCCTGCTCCTCGCGGCGATCGGCCTCTACGGCGTCATCGCGATGTACGTCAGCGCGCGCACGCGCGAGTTCGGCGTGCGCCTCTCGCTCGGCGCGACGCCGGCACGGATCCTGTCCGACGTCCTGCGTCGCGGCGCAGCGCTGGCCGCGATCGGCCTCCTGATCGGCACGTTGTTGTCGCTCGCCGGCGGCGTGCTCGTTTCGGGCCTTCTCTACGGCGCGACGCCGGGCGATGCGTTCGCCCTCGTCGCCGCCGCGTTCCTCCTCGGCGCTGTCGCGCTGCTGGCGAGCTACCTGCCCGCGCGACTCGCCGCCGGCACCGCGCCGATGAACGCGTTGCGCCACCAGTAGCCGTCGATGCGAACCGCGCCGTGAACGTCTTGCGACACACCCACCCATGCCGTCTCGAAGGCATCGCCCGATGAACATCCTGCAGGATCTCGGTTTCGCATGGAGGAGCCTGCGCGCGCGCGCCGGCACCGCCCTCTTCGCCATGCTGACGCTCGCGACCGGCCTCGCCGCCGCGATCGCGATCGGCTGCGTCGTCGACGCGGTCATGCTGCGCGCGCTGCCCTATCCGGACGCCGGCGCGCTCGTCGAAATCAGCGAAGTCGCCGCCGACGGCCATCTCATGCCGCTCGCGCAGCCGAACTACGATGACATCGCCGCGTCCGTCGATAGGTTCGCATCGAGCGCATACCACTACGCATGGCCCGGCGCGATCCGCAGCTGCGGCACAGGATTGTGGCGGACAGGTCCGTGCCGTCGGC
>CALFNI010000535.1 GCA_937902695.1 uncultured Rhodanobacteraceae bacterium | reverse complement strand
TCCGCTCGTCAACCAGGTGTGTCGCGTGAATCTGAACTGTCAGTGCCAGCGTGGGCCTGATGTATTTCCGTTTGCCGGCCGCAAGGATTCGGCGGAGGGTACGCTCTCGGTGACCGATGCGTTGCGCGCGTTCTCGATCCGTTCGATGGTCGCCGCGAAGCAGACCGATGACAGCAAGGCGCTGCTCGACGCCATCGTGAACGACCATCAGTCGAAGTTCCTGAATACCGGTTTCATTTTCTAGGCGCTTTCAACGCATCCCACGATTTGAACGCTGCACCGCGATAACGAAAATTATCGCGGTGCGGCTTCGCGTCCGTTAGAAAGTGAAAGCATTCATGCTGAATCGATGCAGGAAAACACCATGGTCGCGTGAGGCGGGCGTGGGTATACTGGCCCACTGCCCGGCTTTGAAGCCTTGGGAAGATGAGGATGGCCAGGCACCGTCAGTCGGACTCAACAGGAGGAAGACAGGTATGAAGCGCATCGTATCCCGCTATCTGGTTGCCCTTTCAACGGTCGTTGGCTGTTCATTTGCCGGTCTCGCGCACGCGGACGCCGCGCATCCGGTCGTCGCGCTGCTGCCCGGCGTCACCGATCCTTTCTATTTCACCATGCACCGTGGCGCGGAGCGCGCCGCGAAGGAAGAGCACGTCGAGTTGCTGTTTCAGGTGCCGAAGGCGTGGAACACCACGGAGCAGGTGCCTATTCTCAAGGCGTTTATCGCCAAACACCCGGACGTCCTGCTGGTTTCGCCCGTCGACAAGCAGCAGATGATCGGACCGCTCAAGGAAGCCGCCGACGCGGGCATCAAGGTGATCACAGTCGATACCTACATCGGCGACGGTCACTACCAGACCGGCAAGGGCGATGCGGATTTCCCGCTTTCCTATATCGCTTCCGATAACCTCGAAGGCGGACGCGTCGCGGCGCGCGCGCTTGCGAAAGCAATCGGCGACAAGGGCACCGTGTACTGCGAGAACAACAAGCCAGGCATCTCGAGCACCGATGCGCGCGCCGAAGGCTTCGCGGAAGAAATGAAGAAGCATCCGAACATCACCGTGCTGCAAACGCAGTACAACGAGGACGACGCGAACCGGGCCGCCTCGCACGTGGCCGCCGTGCTCGCACGCAATCCCGACCTTGCCGGCGTGTTCGGCGCCAACACGTTCTCGGGCAGCGGCGCGGCGCAGGGCGTCAAGGCGGCGGGCAAGCAGGGCGCGGTGAAGGTCGTCGTGTTCGACGCCGTGCCCGGCATCGACGAACAGATCCGCAGCGGCCTCGTGGACATCGCGATCGCGCAGCGTCCGGATGAAATCGGCTACTACGGCGTGAAGTTCGCCGCCGACGCGATTCGCGGCAAGAAGATTCCGCCGTTCAAGAGCACGGGGTTCATCGTGCTCGACAAGAGCAACATCGACAAGCCGGAGATGAAGCAGTACATCTATTCGAACTAGCCGGACTGGCGAAGCGCCAGCGAACCGGGCCCCGCGCCCCGTGCGCGTGAAGACGCGCGCACGGGTGCCGCTTCCGTCATCCAGGACCACCGGACCACTCATGGACAATTCACGTCTCGACCGGCTCGCGCTGATCAGCAAGATCTGGCCCTGGCTCTTCCTGTGCGCGCTGCTGGTGTTCTTCGAAGTCTGGGCGCGGATATCGGATCACCGTTCGTTCATTTTCAACGCTTACAACCTGCAATCGATCGGGCTTGCCGCCAGCGCGCCGCTGCTGCTCGCCATCGGGCAGACGTTCGTGATCATCACGGCGGGCATCGATCTGTCGGTGGGCTTCGTCATGGGGCTCGCGGCCGTGTGCATCGCGCAGTTCACGATTCCCGGCGGCAACGCGCCGTGGGTCGTGCTGCTCTCGATTCCGGCGACGATCGTCGTGTGTCTCGTGCCGGGGTTCGTCAACGGCGTGCTGATCGCGCGGCTTGGCGTGCCGGCGTTTATCGGCACGCTCGGCATGTATGGGGTCGCGCGCGGCGTGGGCTTTCTCGCGGCGGGCAGCGGCATGACGGTCGCGGTGAACAATGCGGGTCTCGCGTGGCTCGGGCACGGCTGGACACCAGTCGTGCTCACCCTGATCCTGTTGCTCGTCATGCATTTCATTCTGTCGAAAACGCGCTTCGGGCAGTACACGTACGCGATCGGCGGCAATCCGCAGTCGGCGGTTCGCGCGGGGATCAACGTGCGCCGGCATCTGGTCGTGATCTATCTGATCGCCGCCGCGTTTGCCGCGGTTGGCGGCATCGTCTATACGTCGCGCTTTGCCGCGGGTGCCGCGAACGCCGGCGAGCCGATGCTGCTCGATTCGATCGCGGCGGTGGTGATCGGCGGCGCGAGTCTCTTTGGCGGCACGGGCAATGTGATCGGCACCCTGATCGGCGCGCTGATCATCGCGGTGATCGAATTCGGGCTGGTGTTCATCGACGTCAACGCGTTCTGGCAGTTCATCGTGGTGGGCATCGTCATCATCATGTCGGTGCTGATCGACCAGTACAAGGAACGGCTCGGAGGTGCGCAATGAGCACGCCGATTCTCGAAGCGCGCGACATCTCGATCCGCTTTGGCGGCGTCGAGGCGCTCAGGCGCGTTTCGCTGCATGTCATGCCCGGTGAAGTGCTGGCGCTTGCCGGCGATAACGGCGCGGGCAAGTCGACGCTCATCAAGATCATCTCCGGCGTCTATCACGCGGATGCCGGCCAGTTGCTGTTCAACGGCACGCCGATGCAGCTGCGCGATCCGCAGGACGCACGCGCGCAGGGCATCGAAACGATCTATCAGGATCTCGCGCTAGCCGACAATCTCGACGTCGGCAGCAACATCTTTCTCGGACGCGAACCGGTGCGCCGGCAATTCGGTATCCAGGTGATCGACCGGGAACGCATGGCGCAGGTCGCGCGCGAAGTGCTGGAACGCCTCGATATCGTGATCCCCGCGCGCAAGCTGCGCGGTCCGGTGAAGATGCTCTCGGGCGGCCAGCGCCAGGCCATCGCGATCGGACGCGCGATCTACTGGAACGCGCACGTGCTGATCATGGACGAGCCCACGGCCGCGCTCGGCGTTCCCGAGCAGCGCAAGGTCATGGAGCTGATCGCCGCGCTGAAGGCGCAGGGTGTGGCCGTCATCCTGATCTCGCACAACCTGCACGATATCTTCGCGATTGCCGATCGTATCGTCGTGCTGCGGCGTGGCGAGGTGGCGGGCGAGCGGCTCGTCGCGGGCACGAATGGCGACGAGATCGTGCGCCTGATGGTCGGCGATACCTACGCCGACGCGCGTGGCCCGGCTCACTAGCAGACGGACCGTGGCGCACGCCATTTCTGGTCCCTGGCCTTGACGCCGCACGGCATTTGGTACGATTCAGCCTTTTCAAGCTGATGGCAGGCCCGCGTGGACCGTAGAAACACGTCGTTTGTTCGTGACTATTGCCTGGCTCAATTCGCCCGGATCAAGCCCGTCGTGACGGACCGGCTGCAACGCATGCGTCATCCGACGCTGCGCGGCGTCGCGCTCACGCTCGCCGCCTTCCCGGCGCTCATGCTGCTGTATGTGCTGGTGCTGATTCCGTTCACGCCGGGCATCGGCGACATCCGCAAGGCGAAGGTCGAGCAGCCGGCGCGCGTGTTTTCCGCGGACGGCAAGCTGCTCGCCGAGTTCAAGCCGAGCAACCGCGAATGGGTCAAGCTCGCCGATATCTCGCCGCACGTCGTGGATGCGCTGATCGCGACCGAAGACCACCGCTTCTACGAGCACCACGGCCTCGACTGGCGGCGCACGGCTTCGGCCGCGCTGCATACGTTCTCGGGCGACCGTCAGGGCGGCTCGACCATCACGCAGCAGCTCGCGCGCAACCTGTACCCCGACGAAATCGGCCGCGCGCCGACGCTCACGCGCAAGCTCAAGGAAGCGATCACCGCGTTCAAGATCGAAGCGGTCTACACGAAGCCCGAGATTCTCGAGACGTACCTCAACACGGTGCCGTTTCTCTACAACGCGTACGGCATCGAGATGGCGGCGCGCACCTACTTCAACAAATCCGCCGACGATCTCGACGTGCTGCAAAGCGCGACGCTCACCGGCATGCTGAAGGGCAACAGCTACTACAACCCGGTCATCAATCCCGAGCGCGCGCTGCAGCGGCGCAATATCGTGCTCGCGCAAATGGTGAAATACGGGCGTCTCTCGCAGGCGTCGTATGCGTCGCTCGTCAAGCGCCCGCTGCGGATCGATTTCGAACGCCAGATCGAGTCGCCCGGCCCCGCGCCACACTTCGCGCAGCAACTGCGCAAATGGCTGATTTCGTGGGCCGACCGTAACGACTACAACGTGTATTCCGATGGCCTCGTCGTGCGCACGACCATCGATTCGCGGCTTCAGACGATGGCGACCCAGGCCGTCGTGCTGCAGGGCAATTCGCTGCAGGGCATCGCGAATTCGGCGTGGGGCACGCGTGCGGGATGCGCGAACGGACGCGATCTGATGCAGACGTTCGTGCGTGAAACGCCCGACTACCGTGCGGCGAGGGATTCGGGGCTCGACGATGCGGACGCGCTCAAGCGTCTCGCCGCCGACCGGCACTTCATGCAGGCGCTGTGCGACAGCAAGACCCGCGTGCAGGCCGACTTTGTCGCGATCGATCCGCGCAACGGCCAGATCCGCGCGTGGGTCGGCAGCCGCGATTTCAGCCAGGACCCGTTCGATCACGTGCAGCAGGCGCGTCGTCAGCCCGGTTCGACGTTCAAGCCGTTCGTATATGGCGCGGCGTTCGAGGACGGCGCGACACCCGACGACACGTTCATCGATCAACCCGTGGAAATCTCGCTGGCGGGCGGCGAAGTCTGGAAGCCTTCCGACGACGTGGCGCCCACCGGCCGCCCGATGAGTCTGCGCGATGCGCTCGCGTATTCGCGCAACCGGATCACCGCGCAGCTGATGCAGGAAGTCGGGCCTTCGAAGGTCGCGCGTCTCGCGCGCGCGATGGGCGTGCGCGACAGCAGGCTCGACGCCGTGCCGTCGCTTGCTCTTGGCACGAGCCCCGTCACGCTGAAGGAAATGGTCTCCGCCTACGCGACGATCGCCAATCGCGGCGCCTACATCGAGCCGGTGATGGTGACGCGCATCGAGGACCGCAACGGCAACGTGCTGGCCGATTTCGCGCCGGTGGCCGGCAGCCAGGCGTTGTCGGCCGATGCGGACCAGACGCTGCTCGACGTGATGCGCGACGTCGTCAATCGCGGTACCGGTTCGACGATCCGTTCGCGCTTCGGCATTCGCGCGGATGTCGCGGGCAAGACCGGCACGACGCAGGACAACGCCGATGGCTGGTTCATCCTGATGCATCCGCAACTGGTCGCGGGCGCGTGGGTCGGGTTCAACGACAGCCGCGTGACG
>CALFNI010000534.1 GCA_937902695.1 uncultured Rhodanobacteraceae bacterium | reverse complement strand
CAACGCCAACTCGGCGCATCCGTACGAGAACCCGACGCCGCTCAGCAACTTCGTCGAGGTGTTCTCGATCCTGCTGATCCCGTTCGCGCTCTGCTACACGTTCGGCGCGATGGTCGGCGATCGCCGCCAGGGCTGGGCGCTGCTCGCGACGATGTTCGTGATCTTCGTGCCGCTGATCCTCGCGTGCACGGCGGCCGAGCAGAGCGGCAATCCGGCGCTGCATGCGCTCGGCGTCGATCAGGCCGCCTCCGCGATGCAGGCCGGCGGCAACATGGAAGGCAAGGAAGTCCGCTTCGGCATCGTCAACTCGAGCCTCTGGGCGACCGCGACGACCGCGGCCTCGAATGGCTCGGTCAACGCGATGCACGACTCGTTCACGCCGCTCGGCGGCCTCGTGCCGCTGTGGCTGATGCAGCTCGGCGAGGTCATCGGCGGCGGCGTCGGCTCCGGCCTCTACGGCATGATCGCGTTCGCGGTCGTCGCCGTCTTCATCGCGGGCCTCATGGTCGGCCGCACGCCGGAATATCTCGGCAAGAAGATCGAGGCCTACGAGATGAAGATGGCGAGCCTCGTCGTGCTGATTCCGTGCGCGCTCGTCGTCGTCGGCACGGCGATCGCCGTGCTCGCCCCGGCCGGCGTCGCCGGCATCGCGAATCCCGGCAGCCACGGCTTCAGCGAGGTCCTCTACGCGCTGTCGTCCGCATCGAACAACAACGGCAGCGCGTTCGCTGGGCTTTCCGCGAACACGCCGTTCTGGAACACGCTGCTCGCGATCTGCATGTTCTTCGCGCGCTTCCCGCTCGCGATCGGCATGCTCGCGATCGCGAGCTCGCTCGCTGCGAAGAAGCACGTGCCGCCTTCGGCCGGCACGCTGCCGACGCACACGCCGCTCTTCGTCGTGCTGCTCGCGTCGACCGTCGTCGTGATCGGCGCGCTCACGTTCCTGCCGGCGCTCGCGCTCGGCCCCATCGCCGAGCACCTGTCGCTCCCCGGACACTGATGCCATGCACGATACCGTTTCCAACGCGGCCACGCCGCGCCGCGCGGGCGGCGTCACCGGCGAGCTGATCGGTCCTGCGATCCTCGCCGCGTTCCGCAAGCTGTCGCCGCGCCAGCAGTTCCGCAATCCGGTCATGTTCGTCGTGTTCGTCTGCAGCATCCTGACCACGGGCCTCTGGATCCAGGCCCTCGGCGGCCACGGCGAAGCACCGGCGGGCTTTATCCTCTGGGTCGGCATCTGGCTCTGGTTCACGCTCGTCTTCGCGAACTTCGCCGAAGCGATCGCCGAAGGCCGCGGCAAGGCGCAGGCGCAGGCGCTGCGCGGCGCGCGGCGCGAGGTGATCGCCAAGCAGATCGCCGCGCCGGATCGCAGCGCCGCCGTCACCTTCACCTCGGGCGCCGATCTTCGCGTCGGCAACTACGTGCTCGTCGAAGCGGGCGACATCGTTCCCGGCGACGGTGACGTCGTCGAAGGCGCAGCCTCGGTCGATGAAAGCGCCGTCACCGGCGAATCGGCGCCCGTGATCCGCGAATCGGGCGGCGACCGCAGCTCCGTCACCGGCGGCACGCGCGTATTGTCGGACTGGCTCGTCGTCCGCATCGCGAGCAACCCCGGCGAGAGCTTTCTCGATCGCATGATCGCGATGGTCGAAGGCGCGAGCCGCCGCAAGACGCCGAACGAGATCGCGCTGACGATCCTGCTCGCGAAGTTCACGCTGATCTTTTTGCTGGCCTGCGCGACGCTGCTGCCGTATTCGATGTACGCGGTCGACGCGGCCGGCCACGGCGATCCGGTGACGATCACGGTGCTGGTCGCCCTCCTCGTCTGTCTCATCCCGACGACGATCGGCGGTCTCCTCTCCGCCATCGGCATCGCCGGCATGGACCGCATGATCCAGGCCAACGTGATCGCGATGTCGGGCCGCGCGGTCGAAGCGGCCGGCGACGTCGACGTGCTGCTGCTCGACAAGACCGGCACGATCACGCTCGGCAACCGTCAGGCGGTCGCGTTCCATCCGGCGCCCGGCATCTCGGCCGGCATGCTCGCCGACGCGGCGCAGCTCGCCTCGCTCGCGGACGAGACGCCCACGGGCCGCAGCATCGTCGTGCTCGCCAAGGACCGGTTTGGCCTGCGCGAGCGCGAAGTCGCCGGCGCGGACGTCGCCTTCGTGCCGTTCTCGGCGCAGACGCGCATGAGCGGCGTCGATCTGCACGGCCGGCGCATCCGCAAGGGTGCTGTCGACGCTGTCAGGAAATACCTCGCGCAGCACGGCGGCGAGTTGCCGCCGGACGTCGCGCGCACCGCCGACGACATCGGGCGCAAGGGCGGCACGCCGCTCGTCGTGTCGGACGGCGCGCGCGCGCTCGGCGTCATCGAGCTCAAGGACATCGTCAAGGGCGGCATCCGCGAGCGCTTCGCCGAGCTTCGCCGCATGGGCATCCGCACGATCATGATCACCGGCGACAACCCGCTGACCGCGGCGTCGATCGCCGCCGAAGCCGGCGTCGACGATTTCCTCGCCGAGGCGACGCCGGAAGCCAAGCTCAAGCTGATTCGCGACATCCAGTCCGAAGGACGCCTCGTCGCGATGTGCGGCGACGGCACGAACGACGCGCCCGCGCTCGCGCAGGCCGACGTCGCCGTCGCGATGAACAGCGGTACGCAGGCCGCGAAAGAGGCCGGCAACATGGTCGATCTCGACTCGAATCCGACCAAGCTGATCGAGGTCGTCGAGATCGGCAAGCAATTGCTGATCACGCGCGGCGCGCTGACGACGTTCTCGATCGCCAACGACGTCGCGAAATACTTCGCGATCATCCCGGCCGCGTTCGCGCCGACGTATCCGGCGCTGAATGCGCTCAACGTCATGCATCTCGCGACGCCGCAGAGCGCGATCCTCTCGGCCGTCATCTTCAACGCGCTGATCATCGTCGCACTGATTCCGCTCGCGCTGAAGGGTGTGCGCAGCCGCGCCGTCGGGGCGGGCGCACTGCTGCGTCGCAACCTGCTGCTCTACGGCGTCACCGGCCTCATCGTGCCGTTCGTCGGCATCAAGCTCATCGATCTTGCGCTGGTCCTGTTCGGGCTCGCCTAGAAGGAGATCCACGTGAACCTGAAGAACCTGATTCGCGCCTCGCTGCTGATCGTGACATGGCCTGTCGCCGGCAGCGCGCTTGCGGACGCTGCGAACGATGCGGACTACGCAGTCGCCGGCAACCTCGCGGTGACGAGCGACTACATGTTCCGCGGACTGACCCAGACCTGGGGCGGCCCCGCCATTCAGGGCGGCGCCGACCTCACGATGAAGAACGGCTTCGCGGCCGGCTTCTGGGCCTCGGGCATCAGCGACAAGACCTATCCGGGTGCTGCGCTCGAGCTCGACGTCTACGCGGACTACGGCACGGCGATCGACGACGACTGGTCGTGGCGCGTCGGCCTCTACAGCTATCTCTATCCGAAGGGCAACCTCGACGAAGCCGGCCTGCCGTCGCGCTCGTTCGACACCGTCGAGGCGAACGCGTCGCTGACCTGGAAATGGCTGACGCTGAAATATTCCGATTCGCTGACGGACTATTTCGGCATCGACACCGAACAGGGCTATCGCGGCGATTCCAGGGGCACCGGCTATCTCGAGCTCGACGCTGCGATTCCGTTCGACGACCGGTGGAGCCTTGCGCTGCACGCGGCCCGCACGAATGTCTCCGCGCGCCTGGCCGTGCCGCTCGCGAACGGCGAAGACAATCCTGACTACAACGATGTCGGCGCCACGCTGAAATACCAGTTCGCGCCGCGCTGGTCGGCCAGTCTCGGCGCGACCTACGCGGACAACCATGCGTTCTACGGCCATACCGCGAGCTTCAGCAACGCGGGCGACACGAAAGACGTCGGCGGTGCGCGCGGGTTCGTGATGCTGCAAGGCACCTTCTGATCATCGGGATACCGTCATGGGCAAGCTCCTTCGCCAATCGCTCGCCATGCTGGTGCTGCTGACGCTGGTCACCGGCATCGTCTATCCGCTGCTGGTGACCGGCATCGCACAGGCGATGTTCCCGCACGCCGCGAACGGCAGCGTGATCGAGCAGGACGGCAAGCCGATCGGCTCGGCGCTGATCGGCCAGCCGTTCTCCGACCCGAAGTACTTCTGGAGCCGGCCGTCGGCGACGTCGCCGTTCGCCTACAACAGCGCGGCATCGAGCGGCTCCAATCAGGGCCCGACCAGCAGCGCGCTCGCCGACGCCGTCGAGCAGCGCATCGCAGCGCTGCGCGCAGCCGATCCCGGCAACACGGCGCCGGTGCCTGTCGATCTCGTGACGGCATCCGGCAGCGGGCTCGATCCGCACATCTCGCCGGCTGCGGCGGCCTACCAGATCGCGCGCGTGGCCCGCGCGCGCGGCGTGCCCGTGGCGGCCATCGAGAAACGCGTCGCGGCCGCGACCGAAGGCCGCACGTTCGGCGTGCTCGGCGAACCGCGCGTCAACGTGCTGACGCTCAATCTTGCGCTCGACGGGAGATAAGCGGCGCCCGCGATGGCGGTTCGACGCTGCGTCGATCCGGCAGCCGTGAACCGCCATGGGCTAGCCACGCGCACGGCGGTTGCCGCATGATGGCGGCGACGGCGAGCGCGATTTCCGCGCTCGGCGCATTCATGCCTTGACCGCGAGGATCAGGAAGCGGCGCTTCGGGGTCGCCTTTCTCATGCCCACCACGGCTCCCGAACGACGCCCGGATCCGGACGCGCTGCTGGCGCGGGTCAAGGAGGACGAATCGCGCGCGCAGCGCGGGCGACTGCGCATCTTCTTCGGTGCCACCGCCGGCGTCGGCAAGAGCTACGCGATGCTCGAAGCCGCCCGGCGCCAGCGCGGCGACGGCGTCGACGTCGTCGTCGGCTACGTCGAGCTGCACGGACGCCCTGAAACCGAACGGCTGCTCGAAGGGCTCGAGATCCTGGCGCCGATGCGGCTCGAGCATCGCGGCATCGAGCTCACCGAGTTCGATCTCGACGGCGCGCTGGCGCGAAAGCCCGCGCTACTGGTCGTTGACGAGCTCGCCCACAGCAACCATCCCGGCGCGCGGCATCCCAAGCGCTGGCAGGACGTCGAGGAGCTGATCGCGGCCGGCATCGACGTCTACACGACCGTCAACGTGCAGCACCTCGAAAGCCTGCACGACGTCGTCGCGCAGATCACCGGCGTCGACGTGCGCGAGACCGTGCCGGACCGCGTGTTCGCGAGCGCCGACGAGGTCGAGCTGGTCGACCTGCCGCCCGACGAGCTGCTCGAACGCCTCGCCGAAGGCAAGGTGTACGTGTCCGAGAAAGCGCAACATGCCGCGAAGAATTTCTTCCGCATGGGCAACCTCATCGCGCTGCGCCAGCTCGCGCTGCGCGCGACGGCCG
>CALFNI010000533.1 GCA_937902695.1 uncultured Rhodanobacteraceae bacterium | reverse complement strand
TCGCTCTACGATTCCTATCGCGGCTGCATCGCGTATGTCCGCGTGTTCTCGGGCAGCATCAAGGCGCACGACATGATGATGCTGATGAGCAACGGCCAGAAGGCCGAGGTGAAGGAGGTCGGAGTCTTCATGCCGAAGATGACCAAGGCCGCCTCGCTCAACGCGGGTGATGTCGGCTACGTCGTCTCGAGCATCAAAAACACCGCCGACGTGAAAACCGGCGACACGATCACGCTGGCCGCGCATCCCGCCGCTGAAATGCTGCCGGGTTACAAGGAAGTCCGGCCGCTCGTGTTCTGCGGACTTTATCCGCTGGAGAGCGACGACTACGAGAAGCTCAAGGCCGCGCTCGGCCGCCTGCGGCTGAACGACGCGGCGTTCGTTTACGCTTCGGAAAGCTCGCTCGCGCTCGGCTTCGGTTTTCGCTGCGGCTTCCTCGGGCTGCTCCACATGGAGATCATCCAGGAGCGCATCCGCCGCGAGCACGACGTCGAGATCATCTCCACGTACCCGAGCGTCATCTACCAGATCACGAAGCAGGGCGGCGAGGAGATGGAGGTCGACAATCCCGTCAACATGCCGGATCCCGGCACGATCCTCGAGATCCGCGAGCCGACGATCCGCGCCGCGATCATCCTGCCGAACGACTCGATGGGCGACATCCTCGCGCTGATCATGGAGAAGCGCGGCGTTTGCGAGCACACGGACACGCTTGACATGAACCGCGTCATGCTGCGCTGCGTGCTGCCGCTCAACGAAATCCTCGTCGATTTCAACGACCGGCTGAAGAGCATCACGCACGGCTACGGCTCGATGGATTACGAGCTCGGTGACTACCTCGCGTCGGATCTCGTCAAGATGGACATCATGATCAACGGCGACCCGGTCGACGCGTTTGCCTGCATCGTGCACCGCGACAAGGCCGAGGCGAAGGGGCGCCAGCTCTGCGAAAAACTCGCCGAGATCATCCCGCCGCAGATGTTCCGCGTCGCGATCCAGGCCGCGATCGGCGGCAAGATCATCGCCCGCGACAACGTGAAGGAAATGCGGAAGGACGTCACCGCGAAGTGCTACGGCGGCGACATCAGCCGCAAGCGCAAGCTCCTCGACAAGCAGAAGGAGGGCAAAAAGAAGATGAAGCTGATCGGCAAGGTCTCCATTCCGCCCGACGCCTTCATCAAGGTTCTGCAGAACAACTGAGTCGTTCCGCGATCCGATTTTCGTCGTGAATCCGCCGCTGAAAGTTTTCCCGCCGCCCGAAGTCAGCCTGCCGCTGCGCGCGCTCCGGCGCCTGCTGCGCGTGTTCGGCATCGCCGGCGCGGACGACAAGATGCGCGAGAACGCCGACAACTGGCTCGAGCTCGCGGACAAGGTCTGGCACTACCGCCGCGACCAGCTCAACGAAGCCGAGCGCAAGGATCTGCTCGGACGCACCGATGCGCTGCGCCAGGCGCGGCGGGAGCGGGCGGATGCCGGCAAGCTCAAGCTCCTGATCGAGGAACTGGAAAACACGCTGCGCCGCACGGGCGGGCGGATCTATCCGAAGACCGCGCTGGTCGAGAACGTCGAATTCTTCCTCGTGGCCGCGATCGTGATCCTCGGCGTCCGCACGTACTTCGTGCAGCCGTTCAAGATCCCGACGAATTCAATGTGGCCGACCTATTACGGCATGACCCCGCAGGTCTACCAGACCCCGGCGGAAGAGCCGAGCGTGGCGCAGAAGGTTTTTCGGTTTCTGGCGTTCGGAGCGAAGAACTACCATCTGGTGGCGCCGGAGTCGGGCGAGGTCTCGGCCGATTTCTTCGACGGCAGCGGCGGCGTCCTGGCTTACACGGAAGTGCCCGGGCGGCGCTGGCTGGTTCTGCCGGCGACCTTCCACGAGTACACGCTGCAGGTGAACGGCTCGCCGGTGAAGATCAAGGTGCCGGAGGATTTTCGTTTCGATGAAGTCGTGCAGGAAGCGTTCTTCGGCGGTTCGTCGGCCGCGCTGGGCACTCATTTCCAGCGGGAGCTGCAGAACAGCATGGACCGGGGTGCGCCGCTGGACACCCGCTTCATCAATATCCGTCCCGGGATGGGTTCCAGGGTGGTGCGGGTGCCGTTGGGCAGGGCGGTCAAGAAGGGCGAAACGCTGCTGTCGTTCGACTTGCTCACGGGCGACCAGCTTTTCGTCGACCGCATCAGTTACCATTTCATGCGCCCGAAGGTCGGGCAGGGCTTTGTCTTCCGCACCGGCAATATTCCCGGGATCGCGGAACGGTTCGGCGACCAGTATTACATCAAGCGGCTCGTCGGCGTTCCCGGCGACACGCTGCAGATCAAAGAACCGATGATCTGGCGCAACGGCAGCCCGATCCAGGGCGCGGCCGCGTTCGAGAAAAACGCGCACCGCGAAGGCCTGTATCGCGGATATTTCAACGGCAACGCCGCCAACGATGCGCACCTGCTGCTCACGCCGGATGAAAAGCTGACGGTCCCGGCGCATTCCTTCTTCGCGATGGGCGATAATTCCGGCAACAGCGCCGACGGACGCTATTGGGGCTTCGTGCCAGCCAAGGACGTCGTCGGCCGTCCGCTGTTCATCTATTATCCGTTCACAAAGCGTTGGGGGCCAGCCCGCTGAGTTAGTGCGTATCGCACAATATATATTATG
>CALFNI010000532.1 GCA_937902695.1 uncultured Rhodanobacteraceae bacterium | reverse complement strand
GGCCGGGGATTTCCACGCCGGCACGGCCGTGCGTGCGGCGCACGCGAAGATCCGCGAGCGCGTCGCGTTCATGGCGCGCGATCGCGCGATGGACGGCGACGTGCGCACGATCACCGCGATGGTCGCCGAGCGCTCGATCTGAGCGCGCGCTTTTCCCTCTCCCGCTTGCGGGAGAGGGTAGGGTGAGGGCACGTCTCGCGACGGCGTTTCGTTCGTCCCAGCCCTCTCCCGCAAGAGAGGGGGAAAGGCGCGAACGGGAGAAAACGGCGCGGGCGGCGATTCAATGAAAATCGCGCGACGCGAACGCGAGCTCGGGCAAAAGCGCGCTGTAATCGTGCAGCTGATGCGCGATCAGGTGATGCACGCCGTCGCTGACCTGCAGCACGCCGTCGACGCCCATCACGGTCGATTCGAGCAGCACGCGATGCTGCGCCTCGGCGAGCGCGCGCCAGACGACGACGTTGACGTGGCCGGTCTCATCCTCGAGCGTGACGAACGTGACGCCTTTCGCCGTGCCCGGATGCTGGCGCACGGTGACGAGCCCGGCGCAGCGCATGCGCCGGCCGTCGCGCTTCGCGTCGGTCGTCGCGCTCGCGGGCGAGACGCGGCGCTTGGAAAGCTCCGCGCGCACGAGCGAAAGCGGATGGTGTTCCAGCGAAAAGCCCTGTGTTGCGTAATCGGTCATGACGTCCTCGCGTAGGGAAGGTTGGCGGAGCTCGACGTGGCGCTCGCGAATCGGCGCGCGGGCGAGCACCGGCATCGGCAGCTCGGCACCGGCGCTGTCCCAGCGCGCGCGGTAGCGGTGGCCGCTGAGCGTCTTCAGCGCGCCGGCATCGGCGAGCCGCGCGCGCTCTGAGGCACTGACGCGGGCGCGGCGCGTCATGTCGGCGACGTCGGCGAACGGCGCTTCGTTGCGCGCGGCGACGAGACGGATCGCGAGACCCTCGGAAAGGCCGCGGATCTCGCGAAGGCCAAGCCGCAGCGCGACGTCGTCGAGCTCGAATGTCTCGCCGTGCCGGTCGATGAAGCCGGGCGTCGGCTGCGTCTCCAGCGTGCATTGCCATTCGCTGGCGGTCACGTCGGCCTGGCGCACCGATACGCCGTGCCGCTGCAGGTCCTGGATCAGCTGGGACGGCTGATAGAAACCCATCGGCTGCGCATTGAGGAGCGCGCAGGTGAACGCAGCCGGGTGATAGCGCTTGAGCCAGGACGAGGCGAACGCGAGCACGGCGAAGCTTGCCGAGTGCGATTCGGGGAAACCATATTCGCCGAAGCCCTTGATCTGCTCGAACACGCGCGCGAAGTAATCGAGCGTATAGCCGCGCTCGAGCATGCCGTCGCGGATCTTGTCGTGGAAGCGTTCGAGGCCGCCGCGCCGCTTCCATGCGGCCATCGCGCGACGCAGCTCGTCGGCTTCGCCCGGCGTGAAACCGGCGACGACTTCGATGAGCTTCATGACCTGTTCCTGGAAGATCGGCACGCCGAGCGTGCGCTCGAGCACGTCCTGGACGGCGGGCCGCGTGACGCCGTTTTCGCGCTCGGTGCGCGAGAGCGGATACTCGACCTCCTCGTCGCCCTTGCGCCGGCGCAGGTACGGATGGACCATCTGGCCCTGGATCGGTCCCGGCCGCACGATCGCGATCTCGACGACGAGGTCGTAGTACGTGACCGGCTTCAGGCGCGGCAGCATCGACATCTGCGCGCGGGATTCGATCTGGAACACGCCGATCGTGTCGGCGTGCGAGATCATGTTGTAGACATTTGCGTCGTCGTGCAGCGGCACGTCGTCGAGCGTCGGCCGCGCGCCGCGGTACGGCAGCGTCCAGAGCCCGTGCTCGTGCAGGATGTCGAAGCACTTGTGCAGGCATGTCAGCATGCCGAGCGCGAGGCAGTCGACCTTGAGCAGCTTCATCTCCTCCAGATCGTCCTTGTCCCACTGGATGATCGTGCGCTCGGGCATCGCCGCGTTCTCGACCGGCACCAGATGGTGCAAGGGCTCCTCGGAAATCACGAAGCCGCCGACGTGCTGCGAGAGGTGGCGCGGAAATCCGTAGAGCTCGCCCGCGAGCGCGAACAGGCGGTGCAGGATCCGGCTCGACGGATCGAAGCCGCGCTCGGCGAGCCATTCGCCCAGCGCGCTGCCGCTCTTGACGCGCGAGAAGAGCGAGGTGAGCCGGTCGAGCTGATCCTGCGGCAAGCCGAGCGCGCGGCCGACATCGCGCACGGCGCTCTTGCCGCGATAGCTGATCACGGTCGCGGCGAGCGCGGCGCGGCCGCGACCGTATTTGCCGAAGACGTACTGGATGACTTCCTCGCGGCGCTCGTGCTCGAAGTCGACGTCGATGTCGGGCGGCTCCTCGCGCTCGATCGAGATGAAGCGCTCGAACAGGAGCTTGCTCTTGTCCGGCGCGACGACCGTGATGCCGAGCGCGTAGCAGACGGCCGAATTGGCCGATGAGCCGCGGCCCTGGCAGAGAATCGGCGGGTCGCGCCCGCGCGCCCACTGCACGATGTCGTGCACGGTCAGGAAGAACGATTCGTATTTCTTCGCGGCGATCAGCGCGAGCTCCTTGTCGAGCTGCGCATGCACCTCGGCCGGGATGCCGCGCGGCCAGCGCTCGCGCGCGCCCTTGAACGTGAGATCGCGCAAGTGCCCGCGCGGCTCAAGGCCGTCGGGCACGAGCTCGTGCGGGTAGCGATAGTCGAGCTTGCGCAGGTCGAGCTCGCAGCGTGCCGCGATGTCCAGCGTTTCGGCGAGCAGCGCCGCGGGATAGACGGCGGCAAGATCGTCGCGACGGCGCAGATGCCGCTGCGCATTCGGAAACAGCGCGTGGCCGGCTTCGGCAACCGTGCAGTCGAGACGGATCGCGGTCATGACGTCCTGCAGCGCGCGCCGCCTGCGCACATGCATGTGCACATCGCCCGCGGCGACGAGCGGCAGCGCGTGGCACGCGGCGAGCGTGCGGAGCGAGGCCAGCTTCGCGGCGTCGTCAGGGCCGCGATGCAGCTCGACGGCAAGCCAGGCACGGCCCTTGAAATGGGCGGCGATCCAGCGCGCCTGATCGTCGAAACCCGCGTGCATTCGAGCGTCATCGCCGCCTTTTTTTTTCGCGGGCGAGGACTTCGCGCTGCGCCGGGCCGGCGACGAAGCCGTTGCCTCCACCGGAATCCACAGCACGAGCACGCCCTCGCCGAGCGTCTGGGCATCCTCACGCGTGAGGCGGTATTCGCCTTTGGGGCTTCGGCGCCGGCCCGTCGTGATCAGGCGGCAGATGTCGGAATAGCCGCTCTGGTTTGTGGCGAGCGCCACGAGCTTGAGGCCGTCGTCGAGCCGCACCTCGGTGCCGACGATGAGCTTGACGCCGGTTTCCTCGGCGACTTCGAGCGCGCGCACGATGCCGGCCAGCGAGCATTCGTCGGTGATCGCGAGCGCGGCGTAGCCGAGCGATTTCGCGCGCTCGAACAGTTCGCGCGCGCTCGACGCGCCGCGCTGGAACGAAAAGTTCGACAGGCAATGCAGCTCCGCATAGTCCGGCGCGGAGCCCGCAGCGGCCGATGCCGCGGATCTTGCCGGAGCCTGACGCTTCTCGATGCGTCCGGTCGCGCCGTAATGATCGCGGCACAACGTGCGGATCGTCTCGCGTCGCCGGAGCTTGTACATCGCGCCGCGCGGATCGGTGTCCTCGCTGCCGGGCGGATCGGGCAGCCCGGGCTCGAGCGGCGCGCGCAACCGCCGGGGCTTGCGTGGCCGCGGCGGATCC
>CALFNI010000531.1 GCA_937902695.1 uncultured Rhodanobacteraceae bacterium | reverse complement strand
AGCGCGCCTGCTCGAGCATGTCGACCGTGTCGTCGAACGCGACGATGCCGCCGTGGCCGAGCATCGCGCCGACCTGCGCGAATGCTTCGTAGTCGACGACGGTGTCGAACTGCGATTCGGGCAGGTAGGCGCCGAGCGGACCGCCGACCTGCACCGCGCGGATCGGCCGGCCCGAGTAGGAGCCGCCGCCGTAGTCGTAGAGCAATTCGCGCAGCGTCACGCCGAATGCCTTTTCGACAAGGCCCGTGTGCCTGAGGTTCCCGGCGAGCTGCAGCGGCAGCGTGCCGCGCGAGCGGCCGACGCCGTAATCCCTGTAGAAGTCGCCGCCGCGATCGAGAATGATCGGCACCGACGCCAGCGTGATCACGTTGTTGATCACCGTCGGTTGCCCGAACAGTCCCTTGATCGCCGGCAGCGGCGGCTTGAAGCGCACCTGTCCGCGCTTGCCTTCGAGCGAATCGAGGAGCGAGGTTTCCTCGCCGCAGATGTACGCGCCGGCGCCGAGGCGCACTTCGAGATCGAAGCGCCGCGAGGAGCCCTTGATGCTCGCGCCGAGATAGCCGGCGGCGTAGGCGTTCGCGATGGCTTCGTTCAACGCGCGATGCGCGTGCGGATATTCGCTGCGCAGGTAGATGTAGCCTTGCATCGCGCCGACGGCGAGGCCCGCGATCGTCATGCCCTCGACGAGGCAGAGCGGATCGCCTTCCATCAGCATGCGATCGGAGAAGGTGCCCGAGTCGCCTTCGTCGGCGTTGCAGACGATGTATTTCTGCGCCGATTCGGTGCCGAGCACGGTCTTCCACTTGATGCCGGCCGGAAACGCCGCGCCGCCGCGGCCGCGAAGGCCCGAATCGGTCACCGCCTTGACGATGTCCTCGCCGCTCATCGCGAGCGCATTGTCGAGCCCGCGATAACCGCCGTGCGCGCGGTAGTCGTCCACGCTGACCGGATCGGTGATGCCGACACGCGCGAATGTCAGGCGTTCTTGCCGCTCGAAGAACGTGATCATGTCGATCGGTCCGACGCGCAGCCCATGCACTTGTCCCCGCTCGAAGCCGGCATCGAACAGCGCGGGCACGTCGATCGCCTTGATCGGGCCGTAACCGATGCGGCCGCCCGGGGCGTCGATCTCGACGAGCGGCTCGAGCCAGAACATGCCGCGCGAGCCGTTGCGCACGATCGTGACATCGATGCCGCGCTTCTGAGCTTCGGCCGCGATCGCGCGCGCGGTCGCGTCCGCGCCGAACGCGAGCGCGGTCGAATCGCGCGAGACGAAGATGCGCGTGGTCATTTCGCCACCTCGCGGAGCGTCGCGACGAGCGCGTCGAACGTTTCGGGCGTCATGCGTGCATGGAGCGCGTCGGGATCGACGAGCACCGACGGCCCGCAACCGCAGTTGCCGAGACAGAAAACGGCTTCGAGCGTGATCGCGCCATCGCTCGTCGTATCGTGGAAATCGATGCCGAGCGTCTTCTTCGCATGCGCCTCGAGCGCGCGCGCACCGAGCGCCTGGCACGCCTCGGCGCGACAGATGCGCACGACGTGCCGGCCCGGCGCGTGCGTGCGGAAGTGGTGATAGAAGCTGACGACACCGTGCACTTCGGCGCGCGAGAGATTGAGATCGTGCGCGATCAGCGGCACCGCGTCGTCCGGCACGTAGCCGACGCTGTCCTGCACCGCGTGCAGCACCGGCAACAGCGCGCCGGGCCTGTCGCGATTGGCGTCGAGCGCCGCGCGCACCTTCAGCGAGACCTCCGGCGGCAGGAGGTCGCGTGGTGCGGAAACCGGTTCGACAGCGCGCCTTGGCATGATTTCGATCGCCTCAACGGAACAATACGGTGACTTTCTGCAGCGTCAGCCAGACGCCCCAGAGAATAGGAACGCCGACGCCGATCCACGCCGCGTAGACGAGACCCGACGACGATACGCCTGCGGCGGCCGGCGTGCCGCCGGCCATGCCCGCCTGCGCGACGTCGTGCGCGCGGCGGCGTTCCTCGGCGAGCTGCTCGTCGGTCATGAACCACTTCGCCGCGACCGGGCGCACGAGCAGATTGCAGATGAACCCGACGGCGAGGAGTCCGGTGAGCACGTACATCGTCGTGTCGTAGACCGTGTTGCGCGCGACCCCTGCCGCGAGCTGGGAATCGCGGAAATAGTTGATCAGCACGGGCCCGATGACGCCGGCCGCGGACCACGCCGTCAGGAGGCGCCCGTGGATCGCGCCGACCATCTGCGTGCCGAACATGTCCGCCAGATACGCGGGCACGGTCGAGAAGCCGCCGCCGTACATCGAGAGGATCACGCAGAACGCGATCACGAAGAGCGCGACCTGTCCCGCATGACCGAGCCCCGGCGCCGACGCATAGAGGATCATGCCGAGCACGAAGAACACGAAGTAGGTGTTCTTGCGCCCGATGAAATCCGACAGCGACGCCCACGTGAAGCGGCCGAGGATGTTGAAGAGGCTGAGAAGACCCGTGAAACCGGCCGCGATCGTCGCGATCTGCTGCTTCTGATCCGGCGAAAGCGCGGTGAATCCGGTGTCGGCGCCGATGAGTTTTCCGCCGAATACTTCCTGCAGCATCGGCGAGGCCATCGCGAGCACGCCGATGCCGGCGCTGACGTTGAGGCACAGCACGGCCCAGATCAGCCAGAACTGCGGTGTCTTCCACGCCTGCTCGAGGTGCACGTTGCCGCGCGTGATCATGCCGCTCTTCGCGGCGGCTTCCGGCGCGGTCCATCCGCGCGGTGCCCACCCCGGCGGCGGCAGCCGATAGCCGAACGCGCCGATCATCATGACGACGAGGTAGATCACGCCCATCACGAAGAACGTCTGCCAGACGCCGACCGACGTCGGCGTCGCGAAGTGGCGCATGAGCAGATCCGCGAGCGGCGAGCCGATCATCGCGCCGCCGCCGAAGCCCATGATCGCCATGCCGGTCGCCATGCCGCGGCGATCCGGGAACCACTTGATCAGCGTCGATACCGGCGAGATGTAGCCGATGCCGA
>CALFNI010000530.1 GCA_937902695.1 uncultured Rhodanobacteraceae bacterium | reverse complement strand
GCCGCGTTGCGTACGTTACGGCCGATCCGGCACGTGCGATTCTCACGCGAGGTGCGCGAGCTCCTTCACGCCGTTCCACAGGATCTGGATGCCGATGCACAGCAGGATGAACGCCGAGAGCCGCACGACCACGTTCGTGCCGCCGCGGCCGAGCGCCGACACGAGCCGCGGCGCGAAGCGGTAGCAGAAATACACGGTGATGCCCATCGCGAAGATGCTGGCGACGGCGCCGACGGATTCCATCACGAACTGCCCCCAGTCGGCCGTCGCGCGCTGGCTGCCGATCGTGACCGCGACCGAGATCGAGCCCGGCCCGACCGTCAGCGGCATCGTCAGCGGATAGAACGTGTCGGGATCCTCGTGCGCGGCGGCGCTTTGCGTGTCGTGATTGTGATCGGGCGGCGCCGCCGAGTTGAGCAGCTTCCAGCCGAACGCCGTGACGACGAGTCCGCCCGCGACGCGCACGATCGGCAGGCTCACGCCGAAGAAACCGAGCACGTGCGAGCCGATCAGCAATGAGCCGAGCAGCAGCAGGAAACTGTTGATCGCGATCTGGCGCGAGATGCGCGCGCGCTCGGCGTTCGTGTATTGCTCGGTGAGGCTGAGGAAGAACGGCGCGCTGCCGAACGGATTCACGATCGGAAAGAGCGCCGCATAGACGAGCAGGAACGTGTTGACGACCGTGTTCACGTGCGCCCCCTTCGCGCGCGTCGCGTCCGCTCAGGGCGCGAGGCTGCGCAACACGAGATTCGACACCGCTTCGACGCTCGCTTCGAGCTCCGGCGGCTCTTTCAGTTCAAGCAACATCGGATGCGCGAACGGCTCGAGCGTCTCGAAGATCGCGCGACAGACTTCGTCGAGCGGCGTCTTCGTCTCGAACTCGCCCGACGCGCGGCCGGCAACGACGACGCGCGTCGCCGCCTCGAGCATCACCTGCTTGTGCCGCATCACGGAAGGAAAGCGCCCTTCGACCGCGGCCGTGACGAGGTCGTGGAGCCTGCGCTCCTTGAAGAACAGCTCGATGCCGCGATCCGCGAGGCAGCGGTACAGCGCGCGCAGCCGATCGGCCGCCGAGCGCTCGGCATCGTCGGCGATGGCGAAGAGCTCGTCGTCGATGCGCGCGAGCGTCATCGCGCAGACGGCTTCGCCGATCGCCTGCTTCGATTCGAAGAAGCGATAGACGTAGGCCGCCGATACGCCGATGGCCTTGGCGAGGTCGGCCACGGTGGTCTTGGCGTAGCCGTAATGGCGGAAGTGCTCGTCCGCGGCGCGAATGATCTGCTCGCGCCGTTCGTGCTCGGCCGGGCCGCGCTGGCCGCCCGGGGTGGCGAAGGCTGGTTCCATGAGTAATATGTTACGAAATAAATTACCTATTGACAACGAGTAACGAATCCATATAATCGTTACCAAGCCTAGGGAAGACGGTATGCAAGACCGCCTTCCACCGCTCCGCACCGGACCCATCCGCGTGCGACGCGTCGAACTGCTGCAGCGCCGACAGTCCGCCGCCTCATCCCAGCGCGCTCAAGGAGTGAGTCACCATGTTTGCCACGACCCGAAAATCCGCCCCGATGATACTCGGCGTTGCGCTCGTCGCCGCCGCCGCATTCCAGACGGCATTCGCCGCCGAACCAGCGCTCTCGCACAACGAACGCGCCGCCCAGGCCGCGATCGTCGGCGACGCGAGCCACGTTGCGTTCACGGCGGCCGCAACGACCGCGCCGAGCCTTGCGCACAACGAAGCGCAGGCGCGCTGCGTCATCTCCGACGTATCGACGGCGCCCGTGCAGCGCGACGCGACGATCGGCGCGGCGACGCTGACGCACAACGAGATCTCCGCGCAGCGCTCGATCGTCGATGCGGCGTCTTCGGATGGATTTGCGCGTTACGCCGGCACGACCAGCAACCGTGTCGCGTCGATGCGTTCGCCTGCGACGCCTTGACGAGCAACGCTTGACGTGGCGACGCAGCGATTTCGCGCCGCGTCGCCACGGGCGAGGGCGAGTCGAACGACGCACTCACCGCATCGCTGCGCAGGTCAGCCCGCTCTCGGCGGCTGCCAGAGCTCGATCCGGTTCCCTTCCGGATCCATTACCCAGCCGAACTTGCCGTACTCCGATTCATCGACCTTCGCGTCGACGTCGCAGCCCTCCTCGCGCAACGTCGCGAGCAGCGCATCCAGATTGTCCACGCGATAGTTGATCATGAAGCTCGCCGTGCTCGGCGCGAAGTGCGACGTGTCGTCCTTGAAGAGCTGCCACGCGGTCTTGCCCGCGCCGCCGGCGTCGTCGGCCCAGCGGAACACGGCGCCGCCCCATTCCGCGATGTCGATGCCGAGGTGCGTCCGGTACCACGCACCGAGCGCCTTCGGATCCTTTGCCTTGAAGAATACGCCGCCGATGCCGGTGACACGTTTCATGGGATCTCCTTGGGAACGAGAGCGCGGAAGCGGGTGCTCCGATCGTAGGAGCCCGGCAGCGAGGCAGCAACAGCCGCAGCGTCGTCGGCCGAAAACCGAATCGGCTTACACTCCGCAAGCTTCCGAGATGCCCACCGAACGATCCGCCCAGCAGGAGCCGTCGATGCCACGCACGATCACGATCAGCCTGCCGGTTACGGACCTCGCGGCATCGAAGCGTTTCTATGCCGCCCTCGGCTTCGTCAACAATCCCGCGTTCACGGACGACGACGCATCGCTCATGGCGTGGAGCGAAACCATCAGCGTGATGCTGTTGACCCACGAAAAGTGGCGCACATTCACGACGCGCCCGATCGCGCCGCCC
>CALFNI010000529.1 GCA_937902695.1 uncultured Rhodanobacteraceae bacterium | reverse complement strand
GTCCGCGAGCTGGAGCAGCGCATCGCCGGGATGACCGGCGTTCGCCACTGCGTCGCGATGTGCAACGCGACGATCGCGCTCGAGATAGCGATCCGGGCGCTCGACCTGCGCGGCGAGGTCATCGTCCCGTCGTACACGTTCATCGCGACGGCACACGCGCTGCATTGGCAGGAGATCGTTCCGGTCTTCGCGGACATCGATCCGGCGACGCACAACCTCGATCCCGACGCCGTCCGCCGCATGATCACGCCGCGCACCACGGGCATCGTCGGCGTGCACCTGTGGGGTCGCCCGGCGCCGATAGAGTCGCTTCAATCGGTCGCCGACGAGCACGGGCTCAAGCTGATGTTCGACGCGGCCCACGCCTTCGGCTGCTCGCACGCGGGCCGGCCTATCGGCGGCTTCGGCGCGTGCGAAGTATTCAGCTTCCACGCGACCAAGTTCTTCAACTCGTTCGAGGGCGGCGCGGTCGTCACGAACGACGACGGCCTGGCGGAGAAAATGCGCCTCATGCGCAACTTCGGGTTCGCCGGATTCGACAACGTCAGTTATCCCGGCACCAACGGCAAGATGACCGAAATCTGCGCAGCGATGGGCCTCAGCAATCTCGAAGCCCTGGACGCCACGACACGGGCGAACCGGCGAAACTACGAAGCCTATCGGCGCGCTTTCGCCGGATTGCCGCACATCTCGATGCTGGAGTACGACGATGCGGCGTCCAACAACTACCAGTACATCGTGATCGAGATCGGTGCGGGCTCGCCGGCATCGCGCGACGCGATCGTTGCGGCGCTGCACGCCGAAAACGTGCTCGCGCGGAAGTATTTCTGGCCGGGCTGCCACCGCATGAAGCCGTATCGCGACCTTTATCCGCATGCGGGCCTGCTGCTCGGCGCGACCGAGCGCGTGGCGGCACGCGTGATCGTCCTGCCGAACGGAAGCTCGCTCGAGGCGGACGAGCTGTCGACGATCTGCGACATCGTCAGGACCGCGGGCTCGATGCAGTGAACCAGGACGCCGCTCCCGACTTTTCGGTGGCCAACCTCGTCGCGGTGCTGGCGAAGCACGGAATCGACGCCAGCGTTTCCGGCCCGCCCCGCACCGCGTCGCGGATGTGCAGCCTGCTCGCCGTCGAACCCCACGGCCTCTACTACGCGACGCGCGAAGCGCGCTTGCCCGAGTCGATCGTGGATTCCGTGATCGTCTGCGATGCAGGCAACGAACCCGGCGACGACCGAAACACGCGCATCGTCACCAACGACCCGCAGCTCGCGTTCTATCTGCTGCAACGCCATTTCTTCGGCCGGAGCCCGCGCCGCGGCATCCACCCCACGGCCATCGTTGCCGACGAGGCGTCGATCGACCCGAGCGCGTACATCGGGCCTTATTGCGTGATCGGACGCGCGCGCGTCGGAGCCGACTGCGCGCTGGAGAGTCACGTCGTGCTCTACGACAACGTCGTCCTCGAGGACGGCGTCGTCGTCGAGCCGCATACGACGCTCGGCGCCACCGGTGTCGCATGGACATGGGATCCGACCGGCACCGAAAAGATCATCCAGCCCCAGATCGGCGGCGTCCGCATCGGCGAGCAGACCTTTCTCGGCAGCGACGTGACGGTCGTGCGCGGCTCGATCAACGAGGTGACGACGCTCGGCCGCCATTGCCTGGTTGCGCACGGCACGAAGATCGGCCATGGCTGCAACATCGGCGATCTCGTGCATTTCGCCAACAACGTCACGATTGCCGGCAGCGTCACGATCGGCGACGAATCGTTCCTCAGCGCCGGCTGCATCGTGCGGCCGCGGATCTCGTTGCCGCGGGGCACGCTCGTCGGCGCGGGAGCCGTCGTGGTCAAGAATCCGGAACAAGAGAACCAGACGCTGACCGGCGTTCCCGCGCGCGCGACGGGCTCGAGCGACCGTCGCATGTCGGGCGTGCCGGTGCGGCCGATGCCTAAATCACGGGAGGACGGAACATGAACCAGAGCATGATTTCCGAGCGCGCGAAGCTCGGTGCCGGCGTGAAGATCGGTCGCTACTGCATCATCGAGGACGATGTCTCGCTCGGAGACAACGTCATCGTCGAGGATTTCGTGCTCATCCAGGCGGGCGCGAGCGTGGGCTCGGGCACCAAGGTCGGCACGTACTGCAAGATCGGGAAGGAAGCACGCATCGGCAACGACTGCAGCTTCACGGCCTATTGCGAGATCCGCGATCGCTGCGTGCTCGGCAACAAGGTTTCCATGGGCTCGCGCTGCACGCTGTCGGCCAATACGATCGTCGGCAACGGCGTGATCATGAAATATGGATTCGTCGTCACCGACACGCCCGTCCTTGCGCGCAACAACGAGAAGGTCGTCGGCGGCCTCGGCGACAATTCGAGATATGGCGCCAACGTGACGATCATGCCCGGCGTCGTCGTCGGCGCGAACTCGGAGATCGGCGCGTGCTCGCAGGTCCGCACGAACGTTCCCGACAACCAGGTCTGGTACGGGAGCCCGGCCAGGTTCTATCGCGACGCATGAAGGAATGGTCGCGCGACACGGCGCATAGGCCGACGACCGCGCGCGCGCGCGGGTCGTCGCGGAGTATCGAAATCTCCCAAGCGGCGCGGACCAACACCTCAAGCTCGGCCGAGCGGTTCAGTGTGATGGTCAGCAAATGGACGGCATCGTCTCCGGACAAAGTCATCAATCCCTGGGGTGAGGTTTCCACTAAAGCTGATCAGTGCAGAGACTAAAGAGCGTTGCCAATCATCAAATGGAAGCCCGAATGCCGCTTGGA
>CALFNI010000528.1 GCA_937902695.1 uncultured Rhodanobacteraceae bacterium | reverse complement strand
TCGGATGCGGCACGACGCCGCCTGCGAGATCGTCATGGCGGACAGGCGAAAGCCTGTCCGCTTCGTTCGGGATGTCGCCCAGCGGCTGCAGGTCCCGCATGCGAGCGGGATTTTCGCGTGTGTCAACGAGCACCGTTGCGACGCCTGACCGAGTGCACCCGATCGCGCGCGTCACGGACGAGGAAAGCATCCCGATGCCGGTAACCGCTTTGCATTGCGCCACGTGCGGCGCCGGGTTCGTCGACAGCAGACCCACGCTCGCCGACGGCGACGAGGCGAAGTGCCCGACCTGCGGCGCGCGCAACGCATTCACGCCGACGTTCGCCGACGCCGTGCGTCGTGGCGACACCGGGATCGATACGAGCGCGCGCATCGTGCACAGCGAGCTCGAATTGAAGAGACAGGATTGAGATCGACATGTCCACGACCGCCCAAGCCATCCAGTTCCGCCGCTCATCGCACGAAATATCACGCGCTCCGTCGCCATGCCGTTCCGCCAGCGCACTCGCGCCGGTTACTATCGAACCCATGGACCAGCCGGATGCCGCAACCGAGCTCGACAGTGGCGATGCCGCCGACGCGCGTGCCAGAACTCTCGGACAGCTCGGCGCGCAGGTCGCGCACGATTTCAACAACGTGCTCGCCGTCGTCCTGACCAGCGTCGAGATGGCGATGCGCGTCGGCGATCCGGCGAAGGCGAACGTGTTCCTGGCCAATGCGCTCAAGGTGATTGCGCGCGGACGCACGCTTACCGATCGTCTCGCGGCGGCGTCGTACGCATGCGAAGCACCGGTCGATCTCGATGCGCATCGCGTCGTCGAGCGCGTCGCCGCGCAGTCGACTGAGACGGCGCCGCGGAGCACGCGGGTCGTTGCAGCGCTCGAGGCGCCTCGCTCGGCGATCCGCATCGATGCGCAGTTCTTCGAGGAAGCCGTGCGCAACCTGGTTGCCAACGCGATCGATGCGAGTGGCGAGGCGGGCACGGTCACGATCTCGACACGGAACGCTTCCGGCGCCGAGCTTCGCGCCGAAGCCGGTCGCGACTATCTCGTGCTCGACGTGCGCGATACGGGCCACGGCATGAGCGAGGAGCTCCGCCACCAGGCATTCGATCTTTTCTTCACGACCGGCCCCGCCGACATGCAGCATGGCATCGGCCTCACGCAGGCGAAGGACGCCGTGCGCCGCGCCGGCGGCGTCGCATCGATCGAGAGCGCCGTGGGGCAGGGCACGACGGTCAGGCTCGCGATTCCGCTCGCCGCCGACTGATCCGCCCGCGCGTCCTGCGCGGCGCGTGGCATATCGATTGCACCTGCGGCGAGCATGGACTTCCGCGGCCATCGGACGGCGAGCCAGGAGACTACCGATGCCAGATCAACGCACCCTCAGGCGCGCCGCGCGCGACCAGCGCGAAGGCAAGGCGCCGAGCACGCAGGCCGGCGAGTTCGTGCGCGAAGAAATGGATCATATCCGCGAGGGCAAGCACGGCGCGCGTTCGACCAAGCAGGCGATCGCGATCGGCCTTTCGAAGGCGCGGCGCGCCGGCGTGAAATTGCCACCGCCGAAAAAAGGAACCGCGTCGGCGAAGACGCGCACGTCTGCCAAACGCGCGTCGGCTGCGGGCAGCGCAGCGAAGAAGCGACCCTCGGCGAAGCGCTCGCGGGCAGTGACGAAGGCGCTTCGACGCGAAGGACATGGCGCGGCGTCGAAGAGCGCCCTCTCGAAACAGGCGCGCTCGGCCGCGAGCAAGCGAAGCGCGGGAAGTCGCAGCGCGTCGGCGCGCAAGGCTGCGCGTACGCGTGCCCGCAAGCGCCGCTGACACCGGCGACGCCCCAAAGCCGCAGCGATCTCCGTTCAGCCAGCGGCCGATACGCTCGTCCGATCGAGTGGCCCAGCCGGGCTCGCTCGCACGCGATCCTTCGGAGGACATGCCATGGCGCGCCCGATCTGGACCGGCACCCTGTCGTTCGGCCTGCTCAACATTCCGATCCGCCTGATGTCGGGCGAGAAGCGCACCGATCTCCACTTCCGCATGCTCGACAGCCGCGACAACGCGCCGGTGAAATACGAGCGCGTTAACGCCGAAACCGGCGACGAAGTGCCCTGGAAAGACGTCGTCAAGGCGTTCGAATACCGCAAGGGCAACTACGTGATCCTCGAGGACGAGGACCTTCGCGCGGCCGCCCCCGAGAGCCATGAGTCGGTCGAGATCGCGGCCTTCGTCGATGCCGACGCGATCGGGCCCGAGTACTTCGAAAAGCCGTACGTGCTCGTGCCCGGCAAGAAGGCGGAGAAGGGCTACGTACTCCTGCGCGAAACGCTCGCCGAGACGAACAAGATCGGGATCGCGCATGTCGTCGTGCGTACGCGCGAATATCTCGCGGCCGTAATGCCCAAGGGCGATGCACTGGTGCTCGTGCTGATGCGCTACCCGCAGGAGCTCGTCGACATCGCCGACTACGAGATCCCGAAGGGCTCGGCCGCGTCGCATCGCGTGACGAAACCCGAGATGCAGATGGCGCGTCAGCTCATCGAGTCGATGGCGACGGCGTGGAAGCCGTCAGACTACAAGGACGAGTTCCGCGCGAAGCTGCACAAGGCGATCGAGAAGCGCATGAAGAGCAAGGGCGTCGTGGTTCCGGCGGAGGAGGAGGCGCCCGAGGAGGCGAGCACCAACGTCGTCGACTTCATGTAGCTGCTGAAGAAAAGCCTTGCGTCGAACAAGCGTACGCCGCCCTCGGCGAAAAGCGCGGCGAAGACATCGCGCCCGAAGTCCAAGGCCG
>CALFNI010000527.1 GCA_937902695.1 uncultured Rhodanobacteraceae bacterium | reverse complement strand
GTTCGAACGCGCCGGCATGGGCCGCCACCTGCTCAACAGCCTCTTCGTCGCGGGCGCGGTCACGCTGCTCTCGCTGGTCCTGAACCTCGCCGCAGGCTACGCGTTCGCGAAGCTCCGCTTCGCCGGCCGCGACCGCCTGTTCCAGACGTTGCTCGCCGCGCTGGTGATTCCCGCGCAGGTCGCGATGATTCCGCTGTTCCTGATCATGAAATGGCTGCATCTCGTCAACAGCTACGGCGGCGTCATCGTGCCGGCGATGGCGACCGTGTTCGGCATCTTCCTCGTGCGCCAGTACGCGCGCTCGATCCCCGACGAGCTGCTCGAAGCGGCACGCATCGACGGCGCCGGCGAATGGCGCATCTTCGGCGCGATTGTGCTGCCGCTGCTGAAGCCGATCGTCGTCACGCTCGCCATCTTCACGTTCCTCGCCAGCTGGAACGATTTCATGTGGCCGCTGATCGTGCTGAGCGACGAAGCGCGGCAGACGGCGCCGGTCGCGCTCGCGGCGCTCTCGCGCGAGCACGTGCAGGACAACGAGCTCATGATGGCGGGTTCGGTCGTCACGATCCTGCCGGTGCTCGCACTGTTCCTTGCGCTGCAGCGGCACTACCTCGAAGGCCTGCTGCTCGGCAGCGTGAAAGGTTGAGCGTGCAGCCGCGCACGCTCATCGCGCTCGTCCCGCTTTTCTTCTCGACCGCGCTCGCCGCGGTCGAGCCGCCGCGCACACTCGACGACTTCTCCGACGCGTCGCGCTGGAAGGCGTCTTCGTCCGATCAGGTTTCAGCGACGCTGCGCAAGGCCGGCGCCGGGCTTTGCCTCTCGTACGACTTTCACGGCGTCTCCGGCTACGCGTCGATGCGCCGTGCGCTCGCCCTCGACTATCCGTCCGACTACGAGTTCGACGTGCGCGTGCGTGGCCGAGGCCCAGAAAACGCACTTCAGTTCAAGCTGACCGACGCCGCGAACGAAAATGTCTGGTGGGTCAATCGCGGTGCGTTCTCGCCGCCCGCCGACTGGACGCCGCTTCGGTTCAGGAAGCGCGAGATCTCGTTCGCATGGGGACCGCTCGCCGCTCACGAACTCCATCGCAGCGAAGCGCTCGAGTTCACGATCTATGCCGACAAGGGCGGCAGCGGCGAAGTCTGCTTCGCGGAGCTCACGTTCCGCGAGCGTGCGCCGCTGCCGACGGTATTGCCGAAGCCACAGGCATCCGCTTCGTCGTCGCTGCGAGCGACGCCGCCGGCGAACGCGATCGACGGCGATCCCGCGACGTTCTGGCAAAGCGCAGGCGGCGGCGAGCAGTCGCTGACGCTCGACCTTGGCCTCGAACGCGAGTTCGGCGGGCTCGTGCCGCACTGGCACGGAGATGCGTTCGCGTCGAAGTACGACGTCGCGCTGTCGGACGATGCGAAAAAATGGCGCGTCGTCCGCCGCGTGACGGTCGGCAACGGCGGCGCCGATCCGCTTTATCTGCCCGAATCCGAAGCGCGCTACATCCGCGTCTCGATGCACGGATGCGATGGCGGGTGCGCGCTCGACGAGATCGACATCGAGGACCTCGCATTCGGCGCATCGGCAAACGCATTCTTCTCGGCGCTGGCAAAGTCCGCGCCGCGCGGCTGGTACCCGCGCGGCTTCTACGGCGAGCAGACCTACTGGACCGTCGTCGGCGTCGACGGCGGCCGCGAAAGCGGGCTTTTTTCCGAGGACGGCGCGCTCGAAGTATCCCGCGGCGGCTTCTCGCTCGCGCCGGTCGTCGCCGATGCGGACGGCACCGTGTCCACGTGGGCCGACGCGGCGATCAGCCACGCCCTCGCGGACGGCTATCTTCCGATGCCGAGCGTCACCTGGCACGCGCGCGATTTTGCGCTGACGACGAGCGCGTTCGCCGCGGGACAGCGCGGTGCGTCGACGCTGATCGCGCGCTACGTGCTCGAAAACACGACCGGCGCGCCGCGTCGTCTGACGCTCGCGCTCGTCGCGCAGCCGTTCCAGGTCAATCCGGCCGTGCAGTTCCTCAATACGCCGGGCGGCGTGAGCCCCATCCACGACCTCGCGTTCGATGGCACGAGGCTGTCGGTCGACGGAAAGACGCGTGCGTTTGCGCTCATGCCTCCCGATGCCGCGTTCGGTTCGACGTTCGATGCCGGGCTTGCCGTCGAGCACATCGTACCCATCGACCACTCGGACGACGCGACGTTTGCCGTGCACGACGACACGGGTCTCGCGAGCGGCGCCTTGCTCTATCGGGTCACGCTCGCGCCGCACGCATCGGCGACGTTCGCGCTGGCGATTCCGCTCGAAGGCAGCGCGCCGGCGCCCCCGGCGCGCGCGGACGAAGCGTGGATCGCGGCGCGTTTCGAAGAGACGGCCGCGGCGTGGCGCCGGACATTGAACCGCACCTCGATACGCATCCCGCAGGCGCAGCCGCTCGCCGACACGCTGCGCACGGCGCTCGCCGACATCCTGATCAGCCGCGACGGCCCCGCGCTTCGCCCCGGCACGCGCGCCTACGCGCGCTCGTGGATCCGCGACGGCGCGATGATGTCGGCGGCGCTGCTCCGGCTCGGTCACGAGGACGCGGCGCGCGACTACCTCGAATGGTACGCGCCCTACCAGTTCGCGAGCGGCAAGGTCCCATGCTGCGTCGATTCGCGCGGTTCGGATCCGGTGCCCGAGAACGACAGCCATGGCGAGCTGATCTATCTCGCCGGCGAGGTCTATCGCTATACCGGCGATCGCACATTGCTCGAAGCGATGTGGCCGCGCGTCGATGCCGCGGCGCGCTACATGGATTCGCTGCGCGAGGGCGAGCGCGGCGAGACGAATGCGGCGTTCCGCGGCCTGATGCCTGCATCGATCAGCCACGAAGGCTATTCGGCGAAGCCGATGCACTCGTACTGGGACGATTTCTGGACGCTGACCGGCTACGACGCCGCGGTCGCGATCGCCGAAGCGCTCGGCAGACCGGACGATGCGAAACGGCTCGCACGCTCGCGCGACGCGTTCCGCGACGATCTCCATGCATCGATCCGGCGCGCCGTCGCCGATCACGGCATCGACTACCTGCCGGGCTGCGCCGAGCTCGGCGATTTCGACGCGACCTCGACGACGATCGCGCTCGCGCCGGCCGGACAGCAGGCGCAGCTGCCGCAGGATCTGCTGCGCAATACATTCGAGCGCTACTGGACGAACTTCGCGGCCCGCCGCGACGGCACGCTCGCCTGGAAAGACTACACGCCGTACGAATGGCGCACCGTATCGACATTCGTGCGGCTCGGCTGGCGCGACCGCGCGCAGCAGGCCATCGACTTCTTCATGCACGACCGGCGCCCGGCCGAGTGGAACGAATGGGCCGAAGTCGTCGGCCGCGATCCGCGCGAATCGCGGTTCGTCGGCGACATGCCGCACGGTTGGGTGGCCTCCGATTTCATCCGTTCGGTGCTCGACCTGTTCGCGTACGAGCGCGAATCCGATCGTTCGCTGGTGATCGCGGCGGGCGTGCCCGGGACATGGCTCGACGGCGACGGCATCGCGATCGAGCACCTGCGCACGCCGTTCGGCGCGTTGAGCTATTCGCTGGCGAGACGCGACGGGCGCACGCGGCTCGAAGTCACCGGCGCCGACTTCCGGATGCCGCCGGGCGGGATCCTGTTCATGCCGCCCGGTATCGCGCAGAACGCCGCCGCGCGCATCGGCGGCCGACGCGAGCCTCTGCACGACGGACGCCTGCGCATCCGTTCGCTGCCGGCCGTCGTCGAGATCGAATAGCTAGCCTCTGCCGGGCGTTCCCGCCGCCATCATGGCCCATGCCGCGGCGCCGAGCAGGCCGGGATCGGCGTGCTGCACGATCGACGTCGGCACGCGCGCGACGGCCGGGGAGAGGCGGCCTTTGTCCTCGAACCGGCGCCGGAATCCGCCGCGTTCGATCCAGCGCGTCAGTAGCGGCGCGAGACCGCCGGTGACGTAGACGCCGTCCCACGCGCCGAACGTCAGCGCGAGATCGCCCGCGACCGAACCGAGCTGCTCGCACAACACTTCGACGGCGCGCCGCGACAATGCATCGCTGTCGGCCGCTGCGGTGATCTGCTCGGGCGCCGAAAACCGTGCTTCGACGCCGGCGATGTCGGCGAGCGCCGCGTAGAGATTGACGA
>CALFNI010000526.1 GCA_937902695.1 uncultured Rhodanobacteraceae bacterium | reverse complement strand
TGCTGCCGGTGGCCCATCTGCTTGCGATGGTGCTTGCGGCGGCGGAATTTCACGATGCGGATCTTGTCGGCGCGGCCGTGCTTGACGACCTTGGCCGTGACGAGGGCACCTGCGACCAGCGGAGCGCCGAGCGTGACGCCCTCGCCCTCGCCGACCATGAGCACCTGGTCGATCCTGATCTCGCTGCCGATGTCGCCGGCGAGCTTGTCGACGCGGACGGTTTCGCCCTGCGCCACGCGGTATTGCCTACCGCCCGTAACGATGACTGCGTACATGCTGGCTATGCCTCTGTAGTTATTCTGAAAACAGCCTCCGCCAGCGGATTGGGCCGCCAGCGAGCCGCGTATTTTAGCCGCGGCGCTCGGTCGCTGCAAGTCTTTGTTTCTCCTACGGCGCCGGGCCTGCCGGACCCTTTCTCGTCGTCCCCGCGAACGCGAGGACCCCGCGCCTTTTCCTGAACGCTCCGCCGAAGTCACTGGGTTCCCGCTTTCGCGGAACGACGAGATGGCCGTCCGTCATTGTTATAGTGCTCGATCGCCCCATCTCAGACGCCGATGGACACGATCCGCATCCGCGGTGCGCGCACGCACAATCTCAAGAACATCGATCTCGATCTCCCGCGCGACAAGCTGATCGTGATCACGGGCCTCTCCGGCTCCGGCAAATCCTCGCTCGCGTTCGACACGATCTATGCCGAAGGCCAGCGGCGCTACGTCGAGTCGCTGTCGGCCTATGCGCGGCAGTTCCTGTCGGTCATGGAGAAGCCCGACGTCGATCACATCGAAGGCCTCTCGCCGGCCATCGCGATCGAGCAGAAGGCGACGTCGCACAATCCGCGCTCGACGGTCGGCACGATCACCGAGATCTACGACTACCTGCGCCTCCTGTTCGCGCGCGTCGGCACGCCGCGTTGTCCCGAGCACGGCATTCCGCTCGAAGCGCAGACCGTGAGCCAGATGACCGACGCCGTGCTGGCGCTCGATCCCGAAACCCGCTTCATGCTGCTCGCGCCGATCGTGCGCGAGCGCAAGGGCGAGCACGTGCAGATCTTCGAGCAGCTGCGCGCGCAGGGTTTCGTGCGTGCGCGCGTGGACGGCGAGGTCTACGAGCTCGACGCGGTGCCCTCGCTCGCGCTGCGCCAGAAGCACACGATCGAGGCGGTCATCGACCGCTTCCGCCCGCGCGAGGACATCAAGCAGCGGCTCGCCGAATCGTTCGAGACGGCGCTTCGCCTCGGCGAAGGCATCGCGATCCTCGCCAATCTCGACAATCCGAAATCCGCCGAGACGACGTTCTCGTCGCGCTTCTCGTGCCCGATCTGCGACTACTCGCTGTCCGAGCTCGAGCCGCGGCTGTTCTCGTTCAATTCGCCCGTCGGCGCGTGTCCCGGCTGCGATGGCCTCGGCATCACGCAGTTCTTCGATCCGTCGCGCGTCGTCGTCAATCCGCAGCTGTCGCTCGCGGCCGGCGCCGTGCGCGGCTGGGATCGGCGCAACCAGTATTACTTCCAGCTGATCCAGTCGCTCGCCAAGCACTACAAGTTCGACGTCGACACGCCGTGGCACGATCTGCCGGAGAATACGCGCCACCACGTTCTCTACGGCTCCGGCGACGAGCAGATCAGCTTCCGCTACGTCACCGGCGCTTCGGGCGCGGTGACGCGCCGCCATCGCTTCGAAGGCATCGTTCCGAATCTCGAGCGCCGCTACAAGGAAACCGAATCGCCCGCCGTGCGCGAGGAGCTCGCGAAGTTCATCAGCGAGCGCGCCTGTCCCGACTGCAACGGACAGCGCCTGAACCGCAGCGCGCGCAACGTGTTCGTCGGCGATCGCAACCTGCCGGTATTGACGGCGCTGCCGATCGACCAGTCGCTCGATTTCTTCAAGACGCTCAAGCTCGCCGGCTGGCGCGGCGAGATCGCGACGAAGATCGTCAAGGAAATCCGCGAGCGGCTGCACTTCCTGGTCGACGTCGGCCTCGATTACCTGACGCTCGATCGCCAGGCCGATTCGCTCTCGGGCGGCGAGGCGCAGCGCATCCGCCTGGCGAGCCAGATCGGCGCCGGCCTCGTCGGCGTCATGTACGTGCTCGACGAGCCGTCGATCGGCCTGCACCAGCGCGACAACGAGCGCCTGCTCGGCACGCTGAATCGCCTGCGCGATCTCGGCAACACGGTCATCGTCGTCGAGCATGACGAGGATGCGATCCGCACGGCGGATCACATCGTCGATATCGGTCCCGGCGCCGGCGTCCATGGCGGCGAAGTCGTCGCGCAGGGCACCTATCAGGACATCATCAAGTCGAAGCGCTCGCTGACCGGGCAGTACATGTCGGGCAGGAAGCGCATCGAGATTCCGAAGAAGCGGCGCAAGCCGGACGACGAGAAGATGCTGCGCATCGTCGGCGCGTCCGGCAACAACCTGCACGACGTCGACCTCGAAATCCCCGCCGGCCTCTTCGTCTGCGTCACCGGCGTCTCCGGCTCCGGCAAATCGACGCTGATCAACGACACGCTTTATCGCCACGCGGCGGCGGAGTTGAACGGCGCGAACGAGAAGCCCGCGCCGTTCAGGGACGTCGAGGGCCTCGATCTGTTCGACAAGGTCGTCGACATCGACCAGTCGCCGATCGGGCGCACGCCGCGTTCGAACCCGGCGACGTACACAGGTCTCTTCACGCCGCTGCGCGAGCTTTACGCGCAGGTTCCCGAAGCGCGCCAGCGCGGCTACGGCCCCGGCCGTTTCAGCTTCAACGTCAAGGGCGGCCGCTGCGAAGCCTGCGAAGGCGACGGCATGATCAAGGTCGAGATGCACTTCCTGCCCGACGTCTACGTGCCCTGCGACGTCTG
>CALFNI010000525.1 GCA_937902695.1 uncultured Rhodanobacteraceae bacterium | reverse complement strand
AAGATGAGTCAGCCAATCGAGGAGCAGCTGTCGGCCTTCATGGACGGCGAGCTCCCGCGCGACGAGTCGCGTTTCCTGATGAGGCATCTGCTGCTGCGTCGCGTCGAAGGCGACGACGTGCTGGCCGGCCGCTGGACGCGCTTTCACATCGCGCGGCAGGTGCTGCGCCGGCAGCCGGTCATCGCGATCCGCGCCGATTTCTCGCGCGCGGTGCTGGCGCGCCTCGAGGCCGAGGCGGTGCCAGAATCCGGCCGCGTGCAGTGGCTGCGCTGGGGTTCCGGCGGCGCGATCGCCGCTGCCGTCGCGGTTGCGGCGCTGATGGTCACGAAACCCGCGACGCAGCCGGAAACCGCCACGCCGATCGCCGCGACGACGGCGCCGCAGCGCGCGACGCAAGTCGCCGCGCCAGCACCCGCGCAGGTCGCGTCCGCATCGCCCGCGCTGCAATCGCCGCTGGTGCCGAACTCGCCGATCCAGACGCAGGCCGCGAGCTTCGGTTCGGACCTGACCGAACCGGTGACGTACGATCCGCGCCTCCAGTCCTACGTGATCCGCCACTACCAGGCGCTCGGCACGACGAGCCAGCCCGATTTCGTGCCGTACATCCTGCTCGCTCGACCCGCTTCGACGGCCGAGCGTCCGGCGGAGAATCGCTGACCCTGATGCAAACGCCGGCCGGTGCGCGATCGACGGCGCATGCGTCGGTCGTCGCCTCTTCCGTCGCGCTCGCAGCGCTCGCGTTTCTCGCCGGGCCCGCGCGCGCCGATGACGCAGCAGCGCACGAGCTCCTCTCGCGCATGAGCACCTCGCTGCGCAGCGTCGACTACGAAGGCTCCTTCATCTACCAGCACGACGGCCGCACCGACGCGCTGCGCATCTTCCACGCCGGCGGCTATCCCGAGCGCGAACGGCTGACCAGCCTCACCGGCGCGCGCGGCGAAATCGTGCGCGACGGCACCGCGGTCGTCTGCGTGCAGTCCGGCGGCGCGCCGACGCTGTTCGCGAGCCGCGCCGAATCGCAGTTGCTGCCGCTGGTGCCGAACGTGCGCGAGCTCGGCGACGAATATGCGCTCACCACGGCCGGCGAGGATCGCGTCGCGGGCTATGACGCGCGCATCGTGGACATCTCGCCGCGCGATCCGTACCGCTATGGATATCGCCTGTGGCTGCAGAAGGACAATCAGCTCCTGCTGCGGTCGGCCGTCGTCGATGCGGCGCGACGGCCGCTGGAGCAGTTCATGTTCGTCGCGCTCGATGTCGGCACGCGGCCGAGCGAAACCGATCTGGTGCCGTCGGGTGCCACGGCGGGGGCCGCGGCACCCGCCGATGAAATGCCGCTCGCGACGCGCTCGGCATGGGACATCGCGAACCTGCCGCCCGGCTTTCGCCTCGTCCGCGCGGAGCAGACGGCCGGCGCTGCGCCCGCGGCGGAACATCTCGTCTACAGCGACGGCCTTGCGAGCGTCTCGGTCTACATCGAGCCGCACCCGTTGTCCGCCCCGCTCGCCGTCGAATCGGGGCTGATGCGCGGCGCGCTCAGCATCCATTCGATCGATGCGGCCGGCGTGCGCGTCACCGCGCTGGGCGATGTCCCGCCGGCGACGGTGCAGGCGATGGCACGCGGCGTGCGCGCCGTGGCCGCCCGCTGACTGAAGGCTTAAACGACGCGACGGCCGGTTCGACCGCTTGGAACTTTGCCCGGGCGCATCCATCCAATGGGCAGTTAGGCGTACCGGCGTGCCGGACCCATCGCGGCCCGCATCGGCGATGCCCGCGCGCGACGACGCCAGCCGGATGATTGCTCTTCATCGAACATACGTTTCCACGAATCCGATTCCAGAGGTAAAAGAGACCATGACCATAGCGAGAACAGGGATCACGTCCCGCTGGCTCATCGCACCGATCGGCCTCGTGCTCTCGTCGAGCGTGCTGGCGTCGGGTGCGTGCGCGGTGGAGCTGCCCGATTTCACGGGCCTCGTCGAAAAATACGGCCCGGCCGTCGTCAACGTGCAGGCGTCCGGCAGCCAGGGCACGGCGGACAACGGCGACGATCAGGACATGCCGGAAATCTTCAAGCGCTTCTTCGGCCCGAACGCGCCGGTTCCGCGTCCGCGCGGCGGCGGCGAGCGCGTCTCGATGGGCTCGGGTTTCATCATCTCGGCCGACGGCTACGTGCTGACGAACAACCATGTCGTCGACGGCGCCGAAAACGTCACCGTCAGCCTTTCCGATCGCCGCGTGCTCGATGCGAAAGTCGTCGGCACCGATGCGCAGTACGACATCGCGCTCCTGAAACTCACCGCGACGAATCTTCCGGTGGTCAGCCTCGGCGACTCGAAGAACGTCAAGGCCGGACAGTGGGTCGTCGCGATCGGCTCGCCGTTCGGCTTCGATCACTCGGTCACCGCCGGCATCGTCAGCGCCGTCGGCCGGCAGTTCGGTGGTGCCGATCAGCAGTACGTGCCGTTCATCCAGACCGACGTGCCGATCAACCGCGGCAATTCGGGCGGTCCGCTGTTCAATCTCACCGGCCAGGTCGTCGGCATCAATTCGCAGATCTTCTCGAACACCGGCGGCTTCATGGGCGTCTCGTTCGCGATCCCGATCGACATCGCGCTCAACGCGGTCGACCAGATCAAGACGACCGGCCACGTCAGCCGCGGCATGATCGGCGTGCAGATCCAGAACGTCGACCGCGAGAACGCCAAGGCACTCGGCCTGCCGCGCATCGGCGGCGCGCTCGTCAACAAGGTCACGCCCGGGTCGAGCGCCGACAAGGCCGGCGTGGTGGTCGGCGACGTGATCCTGTCGTTCGGCGGCCGGGACATCGCCACGTCCGCCGACCTTCCGCCGCTGGTCGGCTCGACGAAGCCCGGCACGAAGGCCGATCTCGTCGTCTACCGCGACGGCAAGGACGTGACGCTGCCGCTGACCGTCGGCGAGCTTCCGACCGAGAAGGCCGTGCAGGCGAGCCTCGGCAACAATCCGGATGCGTCGCCCGCGAACGCGCTCGGCGTCGTCGTCGACGACATCACGGCCGACCAGCGCAAGCAGATCGGCCTCGACACGCAAGATGGCGTGGTCGTCACCAGGATTACCGGCGCCGCGGCGCGCCGCGCGGCACTCGCGCCGGGCGACGTGATCCTGATGGTCGGCCGCAAGCCGGTGAAATCGGTCGGCGACTTCAACGCCGCCGTGAAGGGCGTCAAGCCCGGCGACTCGGTCATGCTGCTGGTCAGGCGCGAGGATGCGACGAGCTTCATCGCGGTGCCCATCCCGAAGAAGGGCTGATCGCGTTCTTGATAGAAAAAGCGCCGGCTGTCGAGTCGGCGCTTTTTTTTGCCCCGGCCTCGGGCCGCAGCGCGCTTTTTCCCCCTTTCCCGCTCGCGGGAGAGGGTAGGGTGAGGGCACGCGGGTTCGCGCCATCCAGCGGTGAAAGAGACGCTCGCGGCGATACCTCGAACCCGCTTGCCCTCACCCAGCCCTCTCCCGCAAGCGGGAGAGGGGGAACTGCACAGCGGGAGAGGGGGACCGGAGCAAGGGAGAGGGGAACGGCTCGGCGACCGCCGCGTGCGCATTTCTGCGATAATTCCGCTCTTATGTCCGTCGCCGGCGCCCGCCGGCCCAAACTCCCGAATGCAGTACATCCGCAACTTCTCGATCATCGCGCACGTCGATCACGGCAAGTCCACGCTGGCCGATCGGATCATCCAGCTCTGCGGCGGCCTCACCGAGCGCGAGATGGAAGCGCAGGTACTCGACAACAACCCGATCGAGCGCGAGCGCGGCATCACGATCAAGGCGCAGTCGGTCTCGCTGCCGTACACGGCCAAGGACGGGCAGGTCTACCAGCTCAACTTCATCGACACGCCCGGCCACGTCGACTTCAGCTACGAAGTC
>CALFNI010000524.1 GCA_937902695.1 uncultured Rhodanobacteraceae bacterium | reverse complement strand
CACGATCATCTGCGTCAGCAGCATCGCGGCAACGAGGCGGCCGCTGGCCCTGGTGGTGGTCATGCGCGCATCTCCGCGACTCGGGCGTTCCAGCGCGGCACGTCGACGCCCTTGACGAGCAGCCAGAGCGCGAGCGACGTCTCGGCGACGAACGGCACCAGCATGATCGCCGGAAACAGCGCGGCGGCGAGCGCAGGCGCCAGGATCAGCGCGAAGCTGTTGACGAGGTAGCACGCGCCGGCGAGCTGGATCAGCGCACCGAGGATCCAGGGCAGGTAGCCCGCGCGGCGGATCAGGTAGCCGAGCACGAGGCAGCCGCAGCCGAAGAAGATCAGGCCGAAGCCGAAGCCGTTCGAGTCCATGCGCATCGAGAGGTACGAGAGCGCCTGCAGCTGCTCCGGCGTGAACGCCTTGAGATACGACGCGTTGCCCAGCGCGAAGAGCGGTGTCAGGAGGTTCATCTTCGAGACGACGAGCACCGCCGACTGCACCGCATCGAACAGCACGACCAGCAATGCGAGATCGCGGTTCACGGGCCGCATCAGCACATAGAGGATGACGAGCAGCGGCAGGTCGGCGACGTGCATCAGGAGATCGCCCGCGATGCCGAGCCGCCAGAGTCCTTCGTGCGCGGCGACATTCGCCGCCGTCGCGGCGGCGTTGCCGGACACGATCAGCGCGTCGCGCACGAAGAGCTCGCCGAACACGCCGGCGACGATGATGAACACGTAGAGCGCGCCGCCCACGCGGGCAAGCGTCTTCGGCGACAGGTCGAGCGTACTCGCGTTCATGCTTATCTCCGATGGAAGTGCGGCGGCGTTCATCGCGCGGGCGCGGGCGCGGACATCGGCAGCGCCCGCCGCCGACCGAGCAGCACGCGGCCCAGCCAGTAGAACATCACGACCAGCACGAGCACGACCGGAATCGCGCGAAGGCCCATCATATGGCGCAGCGGCTCGGGGAACACCTTGGCCTGGCCGAGGAAGAACGAGGTCGTCGCGAACCACATCGCGAAGCTCATGCGCCAGATGTGGCGCGCTAGACGGCTGGCGGGTTCGAGCCGGGCATGCCAGAGCGTGCGCGCATCGCCGTACGCGCAGAGCAGCGCGACGACGGAGAACACGTAATAGAACGCGGCCGGGTAATGGCCGAACATGCGGCCGGGCATTCGCGCCGCGATAGCGCCGAGCGTCAGCTCCGCCGCGGCAATCGCGAGCGCCATGATCATGAGGCCAGTCAGCGCCGCGCGCGCTTGCGCGACGGTGCGTCTTATCGTCAGGAGGGCCGTGCAGACGAGATAGATCACGAGCGCACCGCCGAGCGCCGTGCCGGGATCCTGTTTCGCGATCGCGACGAGTGCGCCCGTCGACGCCATCGTCAGCATCGCGACGACGAAGACGAGGCCGCTCCTGCGATGGAGCGCGGAGCCCTTGATCGCGTAGAGCGCGACCGCGCCGGCGGCGATCGACAGAAGGCCGGCGATGATGTGGATCGGCAGCAGCATGGCGTCCTCCCCGCGACCGTGCGTTCGGCGCAGTCTTCCTGGGCGATCGCGCACGCGGAAGGCGGCAGGCGACGAGCCGCGGCGCCGGGGGAACGGGCTGCGGGCCCTGCCGATGAAACGTCCGAGCCTACCCGCCGGGCACCAGCCGTCGCACAATGTCGTCAGCGGCGCCGATAAGGCGTTTTTCAGCCGAGGACTCGATGATTCGTCGCCGGAGAACGCCATGACTCGCTCGCACGTTCGTTGTCTGCTCGCGCCGCTGCTCGCCGCCGCACTGTCGGCGTCGGCTGCCGAACACTCGCACCCCGCGCCGGAAAAGCTCGGCAGCGTGAACTTCCCGACGACATGCACGGCCGCGGTGCAGCCAGAGTTCGAGCGCGCCGTCGCGCTGCTCCATTCGTTCGCCTACGCGCCGGCCGAGCAGGCGTTCCGCGACGTCGCCGCCGCCGATCCCGGCTGCGCGATCGCGCACTGGGGCGCCGCGATGGCGTACTACAACCAGCTCTGGGAACCGCCGGGCGCTGAGGACATCGCCAAGGCGCAGGCGGAGATCGCGCTCGCGAATGCGCATCCGGCGAAATCGGCGCGCGAGCGCGATTTCATCGAGGCGGCGGCCGTCTACTACCGCGATGCCGACCACGTCCCGCCCGCCGATCGCGCCAGGGCGTATGCGAGCGCGATGGCCGGCGTCGCCGCGCGCTATCCCGACGATACGGAAGCACAGGTGTTCCATGCGCTCGCGCTGATCGCCACGGCGCCGCCGGCCGATCGCACGCACGCGAACCAGAAGCAGGCGGTCGACATCCTCGAGCCGCTCTATCGCAAGTATCCGCAGCATCCCGGCATCGCGCATTACCTCATCCACGCATGCGACAGCGCCGAGCTCGCTCCGCGCGGACTCGCCGCCGCGCGCGCGTACGCGAAGATCGCGCCGTCGGCGCCGCACGCGCTGCACATGCCGTCGCATATCTTCACGCGGCTCGGCTACTGGGACGATTCGATCGCCTCGAACGTCGCCGCGCGCAGCGCGGCGCGCGCCGAAGGCGACGTCGGCGAAGAGCTGCACGCCATGGACTATCTCGTCTACGCATACCTGCAGCGCGGGCGCGACGCCGATGCCGGGCGCGTCGTCGCCGACCTCAAGACGATGCTGCCCGCGCTTTCCGCGTCGAAGTTCAAGATCGGCTACGCCGCGAACGCGATGCCGGTGCGGCTCGCGATCGAACGCCGCGCATGGAACGACGCGGCCAGGCTCGAGCCGCTGCCGCAAACCGAGCCGCACGTCGCGGCGATCGTCTACTGGGCGCGCGCGATCGGTCATTCGCGAAGCGGCGATCCCGATGCCGCCGCCGCCGACATCGCCGCGATCGACGCATCGCTCGAAAAGCTCCGCGCCGCGCACAACGACTACTGGGCCACGCAGACCGAGGTGCTCGCGGACGCGGCGCGCGCGTGGCAGGCGAAAGCAAAAGGCGACGGCGAGGGCGCGACGAAGCGGCTCGCCGCCGCTGCGGACAAGGAAGATGCGATCGAGAAGCGGCCGGTGACGCCGGGCCCGATCGTGCCCGCGCGCGAGCAGCTCGCCGACATGCTGCTCGAGCTTGGACGGCCGCTCGATGCGCTTGGCGAATACCGGTCGGCGCTGACGCTCGCACCGGGTCGTCGCGGTTCGCTTTCGGGTGCCGCACCCGCAGCCGAGCGCGTCGGCGACGCGAAGACCGCGGCGGCCATGCGCCGGCAGCTCGCCGGGCGCGCATGATCGCCACGCGGGCGTGAGCCGCTTGCAGGCC
>CALFNI010000523.1 GCA_937902695.1 uncultured Rhodanobacteraceae bacterium | reverse complement strand
CTGATAGTCGTCGGTGAACGCGACGCCCGTGATCGCCCGGTTGGGATCGTGGTTCGTCAGCGTGATCGACATCTGCGCAGCGTCGCCGACGAGCACGTTCGCCGGCGTGAACGCGTTCTGGACGTCAGGCGCCGCTATCGTCGGCGCGCTCGTGATCGCGACATGCGCGGTCGCAGTCGCGCATTGCGTGTACGTGTCGCAAGCCTCGTACGTGAAGCTGTCGGTCTGGCACTGATCGCTGATGCTCTGGTACGAGAACGTGCCGTCGGCCTCGAGCGTCAGCGTGCCGCACGCGGGGTTCGCGCCGGTCACGAGCGTTGCCGATGCAACGTAGTCGCCGGCATCGGGATCGGTGTCGTTGTCGAGGACGCTGGATGGCACGCGCGGGTCGCCGACAATCGCGTCCGTCGATCCGAACGCCTGTACCTGGATCTGATCCTCCTGGGCGATGGGCGCGCTGTCCGCGGCGACGACGATCAGCACGCCCGGGCCGGAATCGCGCGCGCCGGTCTCGTTGCTCGTGATGCTCTCGGCGGCGTTCGGCCAGACGCCGGTGGCCGCTCCGACGACGTGCACCTCGATCGTGCAGGTCGAATGCGGCGGCAGCGTAGCGCTGCTAAGCGACATCCCGGCGTCGTTTGCAGCCGCGGTCACGGTGCCGCCGCACGTATTGGCCGGCGACGGGTCGCCTGCGTTGCGGATACCTGCCGGATAGGAATCGGCGAGCGCGACACCGGTCAGCGACTGCGTGTTCCAGTTGGCCAGGGTAATCGTCATGACCGCGCCGGCATCGAGGGCGACGTTCGCGGGATCGAACGTCACCCATCCGCCCGGAGGCGCCATGCTCGGCGGCTCCTGATCGCAATTCGACTGCCACGGCGTATGCCCGGTCGCGGCATTCCATTGCGCGTTCACCTGGCCGTCGTTCGAAGCCTGAAGCCCGGTGGGACACAAGCGGGATTGCATGCTGGCCAGCGTATTCGGCACGGGTCCGGCGGCGACGGCTCCCGAAAGCTGCGGGTTGCCGCCGATCCTGTACGCCAGCAGCGGCGGCGAGCCGAGGGGCGACATGGCCCCGCTCAGCGCGTTGTCCTCGGCATCGAAGAACTGGAGATTTGCCGGATAGGCCGTGGGCAGCGCGCCCGTAAGCCGGTTGTTGGCGACTTCAAGAATGTCCAGTGAGGGCAGCGCCGCGATCGAAGGCAGGTCGCCGACGAGCCCGTTGGCCTGTACCTCGAAATCGCTCAGGGCATCCAGCCCGGAAAGCGGCGGAATCGTGCCTGTCAGCTGATTGAATCCCGCGCCGAAGATGACGAGGTTCGACAGGCCGGAAAGCGCCGGAAGGGGACCCGAGAACAGGTTTCCGGTGAAGTTGACGAACATGAGCGCGGGCAGGCCGTTCAATGGCGCAAGCGCGCCGCTGAGCGCGTTGGCCGAGAGATCGATCTGCTCGAGAGGCGCCGCGCTCCAGAACGCCGGAAACGCTCCCGTCAGCGCGTTGTTGTTGACGTAGAACATCCGCAGCTGGTGAAGCGCCGAGAGATCCGGAATCGTTCCGGTCAGCAGGTTGTCGCCAAGCTCGAGGTCCTCGAGCGCCGTCAGCGGCGCGAGGCCCGGCAACTGTCCCGCGAGATGGTTGCTGGTGAGCTGCAGGCCCGTGACGTGCGTTTTGCCCGGGTCGCAGACGACGCCGAACCAGCCGCATTCGGTGCCGGGCGCGCCGAGCCAGCCCGCGTTGTCCGTCCAGCCATCGCCGTTGGTGGCGTTGTAGAAGCTGAGCAGTGCCGCACGTTCGCTCGCCGGGATCGGCGGCGGCAGCGGGACGTCGGGCGAGGCGGTCGCGCCGACCGTGGTCGCGAAGGCTGAAGTCGCGCAGCAGATCGCGAGCAGGGTCGCGTGGATTGCCGGCGAGCCAAGCCATGACTCTGACGAAAGGCGGGGGTCCTGACGCATCGTTGCTTCTCCGGATGTCAGTCGACGACACCGGTCGCGCCTCGACGCAGCAGACGATCGAGCGCAGCGCAACATGGCCTCGACAGGGTCGAGGCGTCGGCGTCTCCGGAGAGAGCATTACGAAATCAGTCGTCCGAACAGGACATTTTGTTCGGCGACGTCGCGCGCGGCGACTCAGTATCCCATGAGCTCCTCGTCCCGGGCGATCGACGCCGGCGGCTCCGCCTTAGCGACGAAATCGACCTCCTTGCCATTTTCCTTGTAGACGACGCCGTCCTTCATCACGAACGCGACGTTCTGCATCAGCTTGATGTCGTCGAGCGGATTGCCATCGACGGCGACGACGTCGGCGAGCTTGCCGGCCTCGATCGTGCCGAGATCCTTCGTCTTCCTGAGGAGTTCCGCGCCGTGCGCCGTCGCGGCCTGCAGCACGAATGCGGTCGGCATGCCGGCTTCGACCATGTACTGGAACTCCTTC
>CALFNI010000522.1 GCA_937902695.1 uncultured Rhodanobacteraceae bacterium | reverse complement strand
CGTCGGGATCGCGAACGCTGAAAAGATATTGCTGCGGATCGGCGACCGTGTATTGCACGTTGAAATCGACGAGGACGATGTTCTCGTCCTTGGTCAGCACGCGCACCTGATCCGATGTCTGTCCGACGTTCTTCGCGTTGACCTTGAGCACGGTCTCGATCGGACGCGGCCACTTGAGGTTGAAGCCCGGCGCCATCGTGCGCGCGTACTGGCCGAAGCGGAGCACGACGCCCGACTCGTTCGCCTTGATGACGGCGCTCGAATCCCATGCGATCCAGACCAGCGCGATCGCGACGATGGCGACACCGGGACCGCCGCCGCCGCTGAAGAGGCGGTTGAAGAAGCTGCCGATGCGCTTGAGGAGCGCGTCGAAATCGGGCGATGGACCGCCGCCCGAGTCCTTCCATGGGTCGCGCTGTTTGCCGCTACCGGGTTCGTTCCAGGCCATTCCTCGTGTCCTCGTTGCCGGCGGCGCCGCAACGTCCAGAGCGCTTCTTCGACACTGCGGCTCTTCGTTGAGACCGCGGCCATGGATGGTCGCATCCGGACGTCATCTTGATTGACCGCACCAAGCGGTGAAGTGCGGCCCTGAAGAAGCGATCAGGGACGATCGCACGACTAATTGTAGGTAGGGGGTGTAGAGGGGGCAAGCAACCGGCGGCGCAGCCAGTCTCCATCGCCATCCGGGAGGCCGTACAGCGGCTCGACGAGCGCGCGCGGCGCGTCGATGCGGATGCGCCAGCCCGAATCCTCGGGCTCTTCCTCGGCGACGATGCCTTGCGCGTGCAGCCGCGCGCGCAGGCGGCCCGACGACGATGGCACGTGCAGCTCGGTGCGAACGCGCTCGGCGCCGAGCTTGTGCTCGATCGCCGCCTTGAGCCCGTCGAGCCCGGCGCCGGTGACGGCCGAAAGCCACGCACGCGGCGTCCGGCCGCCGTCGATGCTGTCCAGGCGCGGCAGCGCGTCCGGCATCCGATCGATCTTGTTGAAGACGAGCACCTGCGGCAGATCGCCGGCGCCGATCTCGCGCAGCACCGTATCGACGTCGGCCATGCGATCGTCGCGCTCGGGATCGGACGCGTCGACGACGTGCAGCAAGAGGTCCGCGTCGCGCGCTTCCGAAAGCGTCGAGCGGAACGCGGCGACGAGATCGTGCGGCAGGTCGCGGATGAATCCCACCGTGTCGGCGAGCACGACCGGGCCCGAGGCGAGCCCTTCGAGCCGGCGCACGGTCGGATCGAGCGTCGCGAAGAGCTGGTTCGCCGCGTAGACCGCCGAACCGGTCAGCGCGTTGAACAGCGTCGACTTGCCCGCGTTCGTGTAGCCGACGAGCGCGACCACCGGCACCGCGTTGCGCTGGCGCGCGCGGCGCGCCTGGTTGCGCTGCACCTCGACCTTGTCGAGCCGCTTCTTCAAAGCCTTCATGCGCTCGCCGATGATGCGGCGATCGAGCTCGAGCTGCGTCTCGCCCGGGCCGCGCAGGCCGATGGAGCCGCCGCGCTGGCGCTCGAGATGCGTCCAGCCGCGCACGAGGCGCGTCGACATGTGCTTCAACTGCGCGAGCTCGACCTGCAGCTTGCCTTCGTGCGAGCGCGCGCGCTGCGCGAAGATGTCGAGGATCAGCCCGGTGCGATCGACGACGCGGCACTCGGTGAGCTTTTCGAGATTTCGTTCCTGCACGGGCGAGAGCGTGCGATTGACGAGGATCAGGTCGGCGTCGAGCGCCTTCCTCTGCTCGGCGAGCTCCTCGGCCTTGCCGGTGCCGACGAAATAGCGCGGGTTCGGCTTCTCGACGCGTGCCGTCAGCTGCCCGACGACGCTCGCGCCGGCCGAGCGCGCAAGCTCGCCGAACTCATCGAGAGCGGCGGGGTCGGCACGGCCCGGCTCCTGCGGCTGCAGCAGCAGCGCGCGTTCGCCTTTTCTGGATCGTTCGAACAGCGGGATTTACTCGTGATGCTCGCCCGCATCGGCCGACGCCGGCGCTGTGCCCGTGACGCCTTCGGCGCCGACACGGACATTGCGGGTCGGCACCACGGTCGATATGGCGTGCTTGTAGACCATCTGGCTGACGGTATTGCGCAACAGCACGACGAACTGGTCGAACGACTCGACCGTGCCCTGCAGTTTGATGCCGTTGACGAGGTAGATCGACACCGGCACCCGCTCCCGCCGCAACGCATTCAGAAAAGGATCCTGCAATGACTGCCCCTTGGCCATGGTCTTCTTCTCCACCAGCAAATCCCCGAACCGGCAAAAAACGGCGCGGCGCAAGCTGCGCCCGGTCGCCCCGGTTCAACCGTGTACGTGAATCCGTGGAATCATCTTAACGATTTGTTCCGGCAAATAAAATGCCGTACGCCACGGATTCGTCATCTCACCGGACGGACGCGAGGAATGCGCCGACCGCCGCGTCGACGCCATGCGCGGCGACCGCCTCGTCGGGATCGAACCAGCGCGCGTCGAGCTCGGCGCGAAGCCACGTGACCTGGCGCTTGGCGAGCTGCCGGGTCGCGAAGATCGCGCGTTCCCGGAACGTGGGGGCATCCGTCGCGCCCTCAAGATGCTCCCAGGCCTGGCGGTAGCCGACGGCGCGGAGCGCCGGGAGGTCCGGAGCGAGATCGCCGCGCCGGCGCAGCGCGCGTACTTCGTCGAGGAACCCCGCGGCGAGCATCGCGTCGAAACGCGCGGCAATGCGCTGATGCAGCGCTCCGCGATCGCGCGGCACGAGCGCGAGCTTGAGGATCCGCCACGGCGGACGCTCGGGCGGGCCGCCGGTGAGCGCGGACATCGGCCGGCCGGCGAGCTCGATGATCTCGAGCGCGCGCTGGATGCGCTGCGCATCGCCGCGGCGGATGCGTTCGGCCGACGCCGCATCGAGCGATCGCAGCCGCTCGTGCAGCGCGGGCCAGCCGATCTTCGCGGCCTCGTCGGCGATGCGCCGACGCACCGCGGGATCGGCCTCGGGCAGCGCGGAAAGTCCCTGCGCGAGCGCGCGGAAGTAGAGCCCGGTGCCGCCCGCGAGCAGCGGCACGCGCCCTTCGCCCGCGATGGCTTCCATCGCGGCGAGCGCATCGCTGCGGAACTCGGCGGCCGAGTACGGTTGCGACGGATCGCGAATGTCGATCAGCCGGTGCGGATGGCGCGCGAGCGTCGCCGCGTCGGGCTTCGCCGCGCCGATGTCGAGCCCGCGATAGACCAGCGCCGAATCGACGCTGACCAGCCCGAGCGGAAACCGCTCGGCGAGCGCGCAAGCGAGCGCGGTCTTGCCGGTCGCCGTGGCGCCCATGAGGAAGATGGCAAGCGGGCGCGCGTCGGCCTTATGCATCGCGGGAGTTTAGGGCCTCATGCGTGGCCCATATGTTCGCAGCCCCTATAATCCGCCACCCCGCAAGGATTCTCCGCACATGGCCACCGCAACGATGAAGGCGCTCGTCAAGCGCGACGCCGCGCCCGGCATCTGGATGGAGCAGGTGCCGGTCCCCGAGATCGGCCCGAACGACGTCCTGATCAAGCTCGAGAAGACCGCGATCTGCGGCACTGACCTGCACATCTACAAGTGGGACGAGTGGTCGCAGCGCACGATCAAGCCGGGCCTCGTGATCGGCCACGAGTTCGTCGGCCGCATCGTCGACATGGGCGCGGGCGTGCGCGGCTACACGGTCGGCCAGCGCGTGTCGGCGGAGGGCCATGTCGTCTGCGGCGTCTGCCGCAACTGCCGCGCCGGCAAGCAGCACCTCTGCCCGAACACGGTCGGCATCGGCGTGACGCGCAACGGCGCGTTCGCCGAATACGTCGCCGTGCCGTCCTCGAACCTCTGGCCGATCCCGGATCAGATCCCGAGCGAGCTCGCCGCGTTCTTCGATCCCTACGGCAACGCGGCGCACTGCGCGCTCGAGTTCGACCTCATCGGCGAAGACGTCCTCATCACCGGCGCGGGCCCGATCGGCATCATCGCAGCCGGCATCGCCAAGCACGTCGGCGCGCGCAACGTCGTCGTCACCGACGTCAACGATTATCGCCTCAAGCTCGCCGCCGACATGGGCGCGACGCGCGTCGTCAACGTATCCAAGCAGTCGCTCAAGGATGTCGTCAAGGATCTCCACATGGAAGGCTTCGACGTCGGCCTCGAGATGAGCGGCAATCCGCGCGCGTTCAACGACATGCTCGACTGCATGTACCACGGCGGCAAGATCGCGCTGCTCGGCCTCCTGCCCAAGGGCGCCGGCATCGACTGGGACAAGGTCATCTTCAAGGGCCTCACGCTGCAAGGCATCTACGGCCGGCGCATGTACGAGACCTGGTACAAGATGACGCAGATGGTGCTCACCGGCTTCCCGCTCGGCAAGGTGCTGACGCACCAGATCCACATCGACGACTTCCAGAAAGGCTTCGACCTCATGGATTCGGGCAATTGCGGCAAGGTCGTCTGTTCGTGGAACTAGGCTGCGACGGCGCCGGCGATTCCGCCCGCGCCGCGACGCCCTGAGCTCCGGGACGCATCGATGTCCGACCGTCGCATCCGCGACCTGATCGAAAACGCGCTCGCCGAGCTCGCGGGCGGCGCGATCGTCGTCGCGCACAGCGGCGGGCTCGACTCGACGGTGCTCCTGCACGCGCTGGCGCAGTCGCAGCTGGCGCGCGAGCGCGGCCTGCGCGCCGTGCATGTCGATCATCGCCTGCAGAGCGACAGCGCGATGTGGGCGCGCCACTGCGAAGCGTTCGCCGTGCAGCTCGGCGTGCCGATCGAGATGCTGCGGGCCGACGTCGGGCGCGCGCCCGGGCTCGGCCTCGAGGCGACGGCGCGCCGCGCGCGCTACGGCGCGATCGAGAGGACGCTCGCCGACGGCGAAATCCTCGCGCTCGCGCACCATCGCGACGATCAGGCCGAGACGGTCCTGCTGAAACTCCTGCGCGGCGCCGGCCCCGAAGGTCTCGGCGCGATGCGCACGCTGCGCCGCCTCGGCCGCGGCTTCGCGTGGCGTCCGCTGCTGGCGTTGCCGCGCGCGGCACTGCGCAACTACGCCGATCGCCACAAGCTCACGTGGATCGAGGATCCGAGCAACGCGGACGTATCGCTCGATCGCAATTTCCTGCGCATCGAGGTCCTGCCGCGCATCACGCGGCGCTGGCCCGAAGCCGAGACCAGCATCGCGCAGAGCGCGACATGGGCGCGCGCGGCCGCCGATTTCATCGACGAGGAAGCCGAGCGCGCGCTCGCGTCGGTGCAGGGTCTCGACCCCGCGACGATGCGCTTTCGCGAATGGCTCGCGCTCCACGACGCGCTGCGCGATCCGGTGCTGCGGCGCTGGCTTCGCTCGATCGCGCTGCCGGAGCCGACGCAGTTCCAGGTCGCCGAGCTGGTGCGCCAGCTCGCCGAAGCGGGCGAGGATCGCCAGCCCTGCGTGCGCTGGCCCGGCGTCGAGGTGCGGCGCTATCGCGATCTTCTCTATGCGCTCGCGCCGCTGCAGTTGCCGCCGCTCGACTGGACGGACAGCTTCACCGGCGAGCCGCTCGCGCTGCCGGCCGACATCGGCCTCCTGAAGCTCGTACCGCTCGAAGCGCACGCACCGCAGCCGCGCCTCGCAGAAATCGCGCACGTGCGCTTCCGGCGCGGCGGCGAGAGCCTCAGGCTCGAAGGTGGCGCGCATACGCGCGAGCTCCGCGATCTCCTCCAGGAAGCGGGCATCCCGCCCTGGCAGCGCAGCCGCCTGCCGCTCGTCTTCGACGGCGACGGCGCACTGCTCGCGGTGGCCGATCTTTGGATCAGCGAGGCGGGTGCGGCACGGCTCGCGCGCGCGAAAGGCCGGCTCGAATGGTCGGCACGGATCGGTCCCGACGCCCATTGACGAGGCGGAGGACGCGGCGATCGACCGGGCCATCGACAGAGCGATTGATCTCGCAACCTCGCTGCGTTAGCGTGCGCGCCATGGCGGCCGCCGAGACATCCCAGATTGCCGATTTCGAGAAGTCGCTCGACGAGCTCGAGCAGCTCGTCTCGCGCATGGAGCAGGGTGAGCTCAGCCTCGATGATTCGCTGAAGTCGTTCGAGCGCGGCATTGCGCTCTATCGCAACTGCCAGAGCGCGCTCGAGCAGGCCGAGCTTCGCGTCAAGCAACTGCTCGATCCATCGGCGCCGGAAAGCGCGGTTCCTTTCAATCCGGACACGCCCTGAGCATTCTGGTTGCCGTCATTCCCGCGAAGGCGGGAATCCATTTTTCTTTCCCGCGCGATCACCGAAAGTGGATTTCCGCTTCTGCGGGAATGACGAAGCGATGGGCGTGACCGAGCTTCCGAACGAACTTCTCGACCTTTCCGCGCGCGCAGACGCCGTGCTCGCGCGCGTGCTGCCGCCCGAGGACCAGCCGCCCGCCGAGCTCCATCGCGCGATGCGCTACGCCGTGCTCGGCGGCGGCAAGCGGCTGCGTCCCCTGCTCGTCTACGCGACCGGGACGACCTTCGGCGCGCCGCCCGATACGCTCGATGCAGCGGCCGCCGCCGTCGAGATCATCCATGCGTACTCGCTCGTGCACGACGATCTGCCGGCGATGGACGACGACAGTCTCCGTCGCGGCCGCGCGACCTGCCATGTCGTGTTCGGCGAAGCGATGGCGATCCTCGCCGGCGACGCGCTGCAGGCGCTCGCGTTCGACGTGCTCGCGCACGATCCGACGCGCGATGATCCCGCGACGCACGTCGAGATGCTGCGCGTGCTCGCCGTCGCGTGCGGGTCGCACGGCATGGCCGGCGGACAGGCGTTCGATCTCGCCGCCATCGGCCGCACGCTCTCGCCGGCCGACCTCGAACGCATGCACGTGCACAAGACCGGCGCGCTGATCCGCGCGTCGGTGCGCCTCGGCGCGCTCGCGGCGGGCGTTCGCGATGCGCCGACGCTCGATGCGCTCGAGCGCTACGGCCATGCGATCGGGCTTGCGTTCCAGATCCGCGACGACCTGCTCGACATAGAAGGCGGCACCGAGCAGCTCGGCAAGACGGTCGGCAAGGACGCGGCGGCCGACAAGCCGACCTATCCGTCCGTTTTCGGCGTCGCCGGCTCGCGCACCGAGCTCGCCCGGCTCGCGGCCGATGCGCTCCATGCCATCGAGCCGCTCGGCGCGTCGGCGGCGCCGCTGGCCGCGCTCGCGCGGTTCGTCGTCGAGCGGCAAAGCTGAACGCGCGGCCGCGACCATCGCGCGATGCCTGAAATGCGGCGCGGTGGGCCGGACACGCCGCGCGCGCATCGGCGCGCGGCGCGGCAATGGCTCACTTCACGAGCCGGATCGCGAACGGATAGCGATACTGCTCGCCGTTGTTCGCCTTGACGGCCGCGATGATCGTCAGCACGAACCAGCCGACGAACAGGATGCACGCCGCCGGCACCGTGATCAGCGCGCCGATGCCGAGCGTGATGAACGTGAAGATGCCCAGGCCCACCGCGACGATGACCGCGGTGATGTTGAAGTTGAGCGCTTCCTTCGCCTGATCGCCCGCGAAAGGCATCGTCTCGCGCTTGACGAGCCAGACGATCAGCGGCCCGATCACGCAGCCGAGGCCGGTGATGAACGCGCTGAATGCCGAGAGATGGCCGAGCATCGCCCACATGCGCTCGTCGGCGTCGCGCGGCGTGACGGCAGGCGCCGCTTCGGGCGGCGGTTGCGGCGGCGGTGTCGTCGGATTGACGGTGTCGGTGTCGCTCATTCGCGTGGCTCCGTCGGGGTGACGATTCAACTATTGCGCCGGTGCCCGTCCACTTCAACGGGACGAAAGTCACCCGGGAAGGAAGTCACCCGGACGAAAGTCATGCCTCGTCGCGCGCCCGCCTGGTTCCAGCGCCGCGGCGAGCGGATCGAGGCTTACTCGCCGGCGACGGTCATGCGGCCGATCAGGATCGATCCGGTCAGGATGTGTGAGCGCCTGTCGACGTCGCTGCCGACCGTCTCGATGCGCTCGAACATGTCGCGCAGGTTCGAGGCGATCGTGATCTCCTCGACCGGATAGGCGATCTCGCCGTTCTCGACCCAGAACCCGGACGCGCCGCGCGAATAGTCGCCGGTGATCAGCGAAACGCCCTGCCCCATGAGCTCCGTGACGACTAGGCCGCGGCCCATGCGCTTGAGCAACGCCTCGAAATCCTCGCTGCCGGGCCTGACGACGATGTTGTGCACGCCGCCCGCGTTGCCGGTCGATTGCAGCCCGAGCTTGCGCGCCGAGTAGCTGCCGAGGATGTAGCGCTGCAGCACGCCGTCGCGGATCAGCTCGGAATCGCGCGTCGCGACGCCCTCGGAATCGAATGCCGTCGAGCCGTGGCCGCGCGGGATGTGCGGGCGCTCGGCGATCTGCATCCAGTCGGGAAACACGCGCTTGCCGGCATGGTCGACCAGGAAGCTCGCACGCCGGTACAACGCGCCGCCGCTGACGGCCGACAGGAAATGACCGATGACGCCGCGCGCCACCTCGGGCACGAACAGCACCGGGCACTCGCGCGTCGACAGCTTGCGCGCGCCGAGCCGCGCCACCGTGCGTTCGGCCGTCTTGCGGCCGATCGACTCGGCCGATGCGAACGCGCTCGCGTCGCGCACCGTGTCGTACCAGTAGTCGCGCTGCATGCCGGCGTCGTCTTCGGCGATCAGCGCGCACGACAGCGAATGGCGCGTGCCGCGCTCGGTGCCGCTGAAGCCGAGCGAGTTCGCGTAGGCGGTCATCGACGCGCCGGCCTGCACGGTGGCGCCTTCGGAATTGTCGATGCGCGGGTCGAACGCACGGCCGGCATCTTCGATCTCGATGCCGAGCCTGATCGCGTCCTCGGCGGTGACGCGCCACGGATGCCAGAGGTCGAGATCCGGGAACTCGCGCGCCAGCAGCGCCGGATCGGCGAGGCCGTTCGCCGGATCCTCTTCGGTGTAGCGCGCGATCGCGACGGCGTGCTCGATCGTCTGCTCGATCGATGTCGGATCGAGATCGGCCGTGTGCGCCGAGCCCTTGCGGCGGCCGAAGTAGACCGAGAGCGAAACGCCGCGGTCGCGCGTGCGCTCGACGGTCTCGACCTCGCCCAGGCGCACGTTGACGCTGAGGCCCTCGTCGATGCTCGCGGCGACGTCGGCCTCGCTCGCGCCCTTGGCGCGGCAGCGCCGGATCACGTCCTCGGCGATCTGCTGGAGGCGGCCGAGGTCGGCGGAGCTGGTATCTTTGTCGATGATGATGTCGTTCACCGTGCCGTTGCCAAACGTTGTGATTGCCTGATGCGCCACCGCGATCCGCCGCCCGAATTACCCGACGAAGAACTTCCGCCGAGCCGGAGCCAGCAGCGCCGCGAGGCGCTCGAAGTGTTCAAGCTCGCCGAAACGCTCGCTGCGCTCAGCGATGCCGAGCTCGCGCGCGTGCCGCTCGCCGACGACGTGCGTGCCGAGGTCGTGCGCACGCGCGCCATCACCTCGCACATCGCGCGCAAGCGCGCGACGCAGTTTCTCGCCAAGCAGCTGCGCAAACTCGATGAATCCGATATCGAGCCTGTGCGCGCCGCGCTCGACAACGATCGCGCGAAAGCGCATCAGGAGGCCGCCGCGCTGCATCGGCTCGAAGCATGGCGTGCGCGGCTGGTCGACGAAGGCGACGCGGCGCTCGACGAGCTGCTCGCGCTGCATCCTTCGGCCGACCGCCAGCATCTGCGCCAGCTTGCGCGCAACGCCCGCGTCGAGCGCGATCGCGGCAAGCCGCTGCATGCCTATCGCGAGCTGTTTCGTGCGCTGCGCGGGTTGTTCGACGCCGCGTAACTGTCGTCCCGGCGAAAGCCGGGACCCATTTTGCTCTGGCGACACACGATCAAAATGGATTCCGGCTTTCGCCGGAATGACGGAGAGTGTGCGTGCGGGGCCGCTCAAGCCGCCGTACCGCCGACGGTCATCCGGTCGATCCGCAACGTCGGCTGCCCGACGCCTACCGGAACGCTCTGTCCGTCTTTCCCGCAGACGCCGACGCCTTCGTCGAGCCTGAGGTCGTTGCCGATCATCGAGACGCGCTTCAGCACCTCGGGTCCCG
>CALFNI010000521.1 GCA_937902695.1 uncultured Rhodanobacteraceae bacterium | reverse complement strand
AGTTTGCTGCAGTACACGGACGTACTGTCAGCAAACCCCGCAGCCTGCTCGCGAAGTGCGCGGGCAGGACGCCCGCGCACCGCGGCCGCGAGGGTGTCCTTTTCTTTTTGGTGACCTTCTTTTGGACAAGCAAAAGAAAGTCACTCGGCCGCTAGGGACGGCGGACGAAAAAACACATGGACGTCGGTCGGCTATCGCAACAACGCGAACACAAACCGAGCCATAAACCAACCGCTACTTCGCCTCGACGAACCGCACATCCGCCCCCGACGAAGCCAGCGCCTGCTTGACCTGGTCGACGTCGCCCACCGCACCGATGAACAGCACGATCACGTCCTTGAACGAGCCGGCCTGCGCGTCGGCGAACGCTGCGACGATGAGATCGGCCGTGGTCTTCGACTCGGGCCCGCCGAAGGCCATCATGTTGCCCGGCAGCACGCCGCGCGCGACGACGTTCTTGACGTTATCGAGCTGGTTCTGGCGATCGGCCTTCGCGGCGTCGTCCTCGCCGCCCGGCACGAAATACATGTACGGATGGTTCGTCTTGACGCCCTGCATGTTCGCCGTGACGACGCTGACGAGGTATTGCTTCCACGCCGTCTTGTCGGCCGGATTCGTCGGCATCGGCGCGACCTGAGGCTTGACTTCCGCCGCAGGATTCGCGGCCTGCTGCTGCTGGTTGCATGCGCCGAGCGCGAATGCCGCGCACGCGGCAAAGATGATGGCGGTGATCTTGCGCATGATGGTGCTGCCCCTCACGTGGTGGTTGTCGGTTTGCGGAAAGTGTTGCGCAGCGCCTGCTGCACGGCCGGATGCACGAACCCGGAAACGTCGCCGCCCAGGCGCGCGATCTCGCGCACGAGCGAGGACGAGATGAAGCTGTATTGCTCGGCCGGCGTCAGGAACAGCGTTTCGGCGGTCGGAATCAGATGCCGGTTCATGCTCGCCAGCTGGAACTCGTATTCGAAGTCGGACACGGCCCGGAGACCGCGCAGGATCACGCCGGCGCCGACCTCCTCGACGAGATCGGCGAGCAGCGTCGAGAAACCGCGCACCTCGATGTTGGGAATCCCCGCGAGCGCGACGCGCGCGAGCGAGATGCGTTCGTTGATGTCCAGGCTCGGACCCTTGCTCGTCGAGTCGGCGATCGCGACGATCAGTCGATCGAACAGCGGCGCCGCGCGCGTGGCGAGATCGACATGGCCGTTCGTGATCGGATCGAACGTGCCGGGATAGACCGCCACCCGCGAACGTTGCTGCGACGTCGCCATTCACCTGCCTCGCCGGTACGCGGGCGCTACTTTACTGGATCGGCCGCCGCGCGACGATAGAGCGCGAAGCGCACCGCGCCGGCGTGCCCCTCGCGGTGCAGCATCCATGTCGCCGGAAGCGCGAGCACGGCGTCGGCCGGCGCTTCGACGTAGATCCACGCGTGTGCCGCGAGCCAGCCGCGGCTTTCGAGGGGCTCGGCGGACGCCTCCCAGAGATCGCCGCCGAACGGCGGATCGAGGAATACCACATCGAACGGCTCCGCCCTGCCCGCCAGCATCGCGAGCGCGTCGCTTTCGATCACGCGCGCATTTTCGACCTTGAGCCGCGCGAGGTTGCCGCCGAGGTCGCGTGCGAGCGCGCGATCGCTCTCGACGAACGTGCACGCCGCCGCGCCGCGCGAAATCGCCTCGATGCCGAGCGCCCCGGTCCCCGCGTAGAGATCGAGGCAGCGCGCGCCCTCGATGGCCGGCATCAGCCAGTTGAACAGCGTCTCGCGGACGCGGTCCGGCGTCGGCCGCAACCCCGGCTGGTCCGCCACGGCGAGACGCGAGCCGCGCAGGCTGCCCGCGACGATGCGCAATTTTCCCGGCGGACCGCGCTTTTCTCTTTGCACCGATGCCCTCGCCCTTCGTCGCTAACGGGCCGCGAAGGACCGCGGTGTTAGCATTCGCGCTCGATTTTCGCCGATACCGCCACGCAATGCTGAAGTTCTGGAAAAAGAAGCCGTCGGAGGAAGCGCCGCCGCCCGACGGCAGCGACGAGACGCCCGTCGAGGTCGCCGCCGAAACGCTCGCGACGCCGACGATCGAGGTCGCGCCAGCTCCGCCGGCTGAGCCGGCGACCGCGCAGGCGAAGCGTTCGTGGCGCGAGCGGCTCTCCGGCAGCGGCCTGGCGAAGAACCTCGGCTCGCTCTTCTCGCGCAATCCGGTCCTCGACGATGCGCTGCTCGACGAGCTCGAGAGCGTCCTGATCACGGCCGACGTCGGCGTCGCCGCATCGTCGGAGCTCGTCGACGATCTCCGGAAGCGCGTAGCGCGCCGCGAGTTCGCCGACGCATCCGCGCTGCTCGCCGCATTGCGACTCGATCTCGTCGGACGGCTGAAGCCGGTCGAGAAGCCGCTCGACGTCGGCGGCCGCAAGCCCTTCGTGCTGCTGATGGTCGGCGTCAACGGCGTCGGCAAGACGACGACGATCGGCAAGCTGGCGCGCCGCTACACCAACCTGCGCCGCTCGGTGCTGCTTGCCGCCGGCGACACGTTCCGCGCCGCCGCGGTCGAGCAACTCAAGACCTGGGGCGACCGCAACGCGGTGCCCGTCATCGCGCAGGGCTCGGGCGCCGATTCGGCGAGCGTCATTTTCGACGCGCTGCAAACCGCGCGCTCGCGCGGCACCGACGTCCTGATCGCGGACACCGCCGGCCGCCTGCATACGCAATCGGGCCTGATGGACGAGCTCTCGAAGATCCGCCGCGTGCTTGCCAAGCTCGACAGCGAGGCGCCGCACGAAGTGCTGCTGGTCATCGACGGCACGACCGGACAGAACGCGATCAGCCAGACGCGGCAGTTCCGCGAGGCGATCGGCGTCACCGGCCTCGTCGTCACCAAGCTCGACGGCACCGCGAAAGGCGGCATCGTGTTCGCGCTCGCGCGCGAGTTCGGATTGCCGATCCGCTACGTCGGACTCGGCGAAAGCGCCGATGATCTTCGCGTGTTCGATGCAGCGGCGTTCGTCGACGGGCTCCTTCCCGCGAAGCTCGGCGATGCCTGAGCGGGACCTTCGCCCCGATCCGTTCGCACGCGACCTGCTCGCGTGGTTCGACCGGCACGGCCGCAAGGACCTGCCGTGGCAGCACCCGCGCTCGCCGTATCGCGTCTGGCTCAGCGAAGTCATGCTGCAGCAGACGCAGGTGCGCACCGTGATCGCCTACTTCGAGCGGTTCGTTGCCGCGCTGCCGACGCCCGCCGCACTCGCCGGCGCGCCGCTCGATCGCGTGCTCGCGCTGTGGTCCGGGCTCGGCTACTACTCGCGCGCGCGCCACCTGCACCGCGCGGCGCAGATCTGCGTCGCGCAGCACGCCGGCGAGCTGCCGCGCGATTTCGCGGCGCTGGCAGCGTTGCCGGGCATCGGCCGCTCGACTGCGGGCGCGATCCTCGCGCAGGCGTTCGGCCTTCGCTATCCGATCCTGGACGGCAACGTGCGCCGCGTGCTCGCGCGCTGGCACGGCGTACGCGGGTGGCCCGGCGAAAGCGCGGTCCAGCGCGTGCTCTGGGCGCATGCCGACGCGCACACGCCGGGGGAGCGCGTCGCCGATTACACGCAGGCGATCATGGATCTCGGCGCGACCGTCTGCGTGCGCTCGCGTCCGCTGTGCGCGGCGTGTCCCGTCGCGCGCGGATGCGTCGCGTTGCGCGAAGGGCTGACGGCCGAGTTGCCGACGCCGAAGCCGTCGCGCGACCTGCCGACGCGCGACACGACGATGCTGATCGTCCGCGACAGCGACGGCCGCGTGCTGCTCGAGCGGCGGCCGCCGGCGGGCATCTGGGCGGCGTTGTGGAGCCTGCCTGAAACCGCCGACGCCGTATCTGCCCGGGACGTGCTGCGCGAGCGCTACGGGGTGCGCGCGGAGTCTTCGGCCGCGCTCGCCGCCTTCGTGCACAGCTTCAGCCACTATCATCTGCGCGTCACGCCGCTCGCCGTGACGGCGACGCGCATCCCGCGCGTCGCCGACGACACCGGGCGCGCGTGGTATTCGCGCGACGAATGGCCTGCGCTCGGCTTGCCGGCGCCCGTGCGCAGGCTCCTGCACACCGTTTTCGAGGACGAGCGATGCCAAGAACCGTGCACTGCGTGAAGCTCGGCCGCGATGCCGAAGGTCTCCCGTTCGCGCCGTGGCCGGGCGAGCTCGGCAAGCGCATCTACGACAACGTCTCGAAGGAAGCGTGGCAGGCGTGGCTCGCTCACCAGACGATGCTGATCAACGAGAACCGCCTGAATCCGCTCGATCCGAAGGCGCGCGCGTTCCTCGCGGCGGAGATGGAGAATTACTTTTTCGGAGAAGGCTCCGCGAAGCCGGCGGGCTACGTCGCGCCCGACTCGCACTGAGAAACAGTGTCGCGGCGGCGGGCTTCGCCGCTATTTCGCGTTCTGGTCCGGCCCGTCCTTCAGCATCTGCCGGTAGTCGATCGGCCGGATCTCGGCGATCTGGCAGCGCCCGTTGCCGTACGTCACGTAGTCGAATTTCCGGCTGACGACGTGCCGCTGCTTCGACGTCACGCCGATCCCGCGCGCGAACTCGAGTCCGGAACAGGGCTTTGCGACCGTGATCAGGTATGCATCGTTGATCGTCGACCACACGACGACCTTTTCCGGCCCGACGAGCTGAAACTTGTAGAGCGACCAGAAATCGAACGCATCTATCGGCGCGCCCGCATATTTTTCGAAGCGCTCGAGATTCTTTTGCTGCGTCGCGCGCGTCTGCGCGACCGCGGCGGGTGCCGCGACGACGCCCGCGAGAACTATCGCGGCGATGAACGTGCGCATGCGCGGATCCTCAAGCCTCGGCCGGCGCGAACGATACGCACCGCGCTTCCTGGCTGCAATGACGATCCGCGCCGCGCTTTCGTCGCGGCCGCCACTCCGGATCGAGCGGTGTTCAGCTCGTAAAGCGATCGAGCGCGCGCTCGGCCTCGCCGCGATCGTAGTCCGGGAGACGCCGCGCAACGGCCCGGTACCGCTCGATCAGGTCGGCATCGTTCGGCATCACGCCGGCGAGCGCGACGAGCACCTCGCGGCAGTCGTAGCCCGCGCTCGCGTGCGAAAGCACGTCGAGCACCGAGCGTGAGCCGACCTTGCCGAAGCCCGGCGCGCGGATCAGCGACATCAGCGCTTCGCGGCGCTCGTAGTCCGAGCCGATCCGGCCGGCCGCGGCCGCGTAGGCCGGCGCGAGCGCCTCTGCATCGTGCGTGCGCTGCACGGCCGCGACGAGCAGCTCGCGCCGCTCGTAGTCGGAGCCGATCGCCTCGGCCGCGCCCACGACGGTCTGCAAGGTCTTCTCGTCGTCGACGCCGGCCGCGAGCATCGCGGTCAGCGCGCGGCGGTGCTCGTAGTCGGATTTGATGCCGAGCGCGGCCTTCAGCCATGCGGCGCGCACGTCGGCATCCTTCGCAAGATGCGGCAAGAGGCCGACGAGCAGCTCGGCGCGCTCGTAGTCGCTGCCGATCCTGTCGGCCTGCGCCAGCACAAGCGTCTGCTGGGCGGCGTCGAACGGCTGCAATGCGCCGAGCGCGACGAGCGCGTTGCGCTTCTCGTAGTCCGAATCGATGCCGTCGACGAGCTTCAGCGCGCGCGTCATCTCGTCCGGCGAGAGCTTGCCGCTCGCGGCGAGCGCCTTGATGTAGACGCCGCGCGCATAGCCGGAATCGATGCGCGCGATCTCGTCGAGCACGGCGCCCGCGCCGCCTTTCGCGCGGATGCGCTTGACGCGCCCGTCGGCATCGATCGCGGTTTCGCGGATGACGGTCGGGATCAGCGTTGCCATCCAGGCATGCGCGGCAGCGTCGAACGGCTGTTCGTGGTCGTCGACGAAATAGCGGCGCTCGAGCTTGCCGCCGCGGTTGGCGATCTCGACGCGCTGGGTCTTCCCGTCGTGCTTCTCGGAGAACGCGGCGCTGCCGCCGGCCGACAGCGTCGCGATGTCGTCTTCGCTGTCGGTGAAAGTGATCTTGCCGTCGATCTTGACGTTGTAATTGTGGCGGTCGTCGCTGACCGACACGATCGTCATGTCGTGCTTGCCGTCGCTGTCCGACGAAATGTGGATGTGCGTCCCCGGCGATACGGCGGGCGCTGCCGGCGCGGCAGGCGCGGCCGGAGGCGCCGGCGGTGCCGGTGGCGCGGGCGGCACGCCTTGGGCCGAGGCGGGGTTGAGGCTGACGCCCGGCAGCACGAACGCGGCGAGCGCGAGCGCCGCCGCGGCGGCGAAGCCGGCGCGCGCGCCGGCGGCATCGGTGTTCATCGGAACTCCGGCAATGAGGTAGTCGATCCGGCGCAGCAGCGGCGATTCGCGGCTCGCCATCGCCGGCGCGAGATCGAAACCGCCGCCGACGACGTTGCGTTCGGCGCATTCGGCGAGGCACTCGGCGAGCGAGCGGCCGTCGCCGAGATGGATCGCGGCCCAGGCGTCGCACGAGATCTCGGCGACTTCGTCGAGGCGCTTGCGTGCCAGGCGCGCGAGCGGAACGAACCAGAACAGCGCGCACCAGGCGGCGACCGCGAGCTTCCATGCGGGATCGCGGCGGGCGATGTGCGCCGTCTCGTGCGCGAGCATCGCGCGCAGCTGATCGCGGTCGAGCAGCTCGACGGCCCAGCATGGCAGCAGGATGCGCCGGCCGGTGACGGCGATGGGACTGGTGAGATCGTCGAGCGCGGCGAGCGCGGGCGGCGCAATGCGCGCATGAATCGCGAGCGCCGCGACATCGGTCGCGAGCGATGGGTTCGCGACAGGCCGGGCGCGAGCGAGCGAGCGCTCGAGGCGAAGCCACCTCGCGGCGAGCCGCGCGAGCGCGATCAGTGCGCCGGCGAGCCAGCCGGCGATGAGGATCAGATGCCACGGCGGCAGGTTCGCAAGGCGCTCGTGTGCGGCGGGCGTCGCGAGGACGACCGTCTCCGCTCCGCTGCGCGACGCGGGCGCGGCAGCGACGACTGTCGATTGCGCGAGCGCCGGCGTCGTCGCGCGGTCCGGCGTCGTCGCGCGGTCCTGCGACGCGGCGGCCGGCGTCGCCGCAACGATCGCGGGTTTCGCGTTGGTGGGCGACGCTTCGTGCGCACGCGTCGCGAGCGCGATGCGCGCATGCGTCGGCGTCTGCAGGAACACCTGCACGCTTGCGGTAACGACCGCGCCGAAGAACGCCGCGCGCCAGAGCGTCTCGCGCCAGGCCGGACGCGAACGCAGCGCGCCGCGATCGGCGAGCCATGCGATGCCGAGCAGGACGGTCGCGTGCACCGCGACGGTCAGAAGCCATGCCGCGAAGGTTTCACCCGCCATGCTGCCCTCCCCGCGCGAGACGCTTGCGCACCTTGGCAAGGTCGCCCGGCGCGATCTCCGATTCCTCGACCAGGTGCGCGACGAGATCGCGCGCATCGCCGTCGAACAGCGCGCCGAGCAGGTCGGCGACCATCGAGCGGCGCACCTGCGCCTCGCCGACGAGGGCGCTGTAGAAAAGCTGCCGCCCTTCGCGCCGCTGCGCGACGACGCCGCGCTTTTCGAGACGCGTCAGCAATGTCGCGACCGTCGTATGCTTGATGCCGCGCTCGTCGGCGAGCTCGGTCGCGACGTCGGCCGTGCTGGTCTCGCCGCGCCGCCACAGCACGCGCATCAGCGCGATCTGCAGCTCGCTGAGGCTGACGCCTTCGTTTCCGTTCATGGAGGCTCGTTCTACAGTCGTCGTACTACATGTGTAGTAGAAAACGGCGTCGACTGCAACAGGCCGAAAGTCACAGCCGCAGGGGCAACGGTTTATTCGTCTTCGTCGCCGGACGTGAGATGGACCGCGATCGCGCCTTTCCCGACGCCGAGCCGCGGGCTCCAGGCGCCGACGATCGGGCGCCGGCCGCGCTCGCTGAAACCCGCACGGCGCCACGACGCGTGCACCGGCGAGCTTGCGGTGCATTCGACGGAGACGACGGAGTAGCCGGCGCTCCGCGCCGCGCGGATCAGCGCGAGGATCGCCGCGCGGGACATCGCCCGGTTCCCGCCGACCGACCAGAAATCGCGCACCTGCAATACCGGACCGAGGCCCTGGCAGGCGAACCAGGCCTCGAGCGGCCCACCCTCGTGCCTGCTGACGAGCAGGTAGCGGGCGTGCTGCGCGGACGATGCCGCGAACCGCCAGGCGACGCCGCGGACATCCTTCGATCCCGCCAGGCCCGCTGCCGGGGCGGCCTTTTCCCAGAGCTCCTGCATGCGCGGATCGACGTCGTCGCGCCATTCGCTGGCGAGGCGGCCGCGCACGAGCTCGCGAAGCGCATCGATGCAACGGTCCGTGGTGTCGAGCATCGCGCCGCAGGCGCGCGCGAGCGGACTCGGCAACATGCGCTGCAGATAGGACGCATGACGAAGGACGCGCGAGCAGCGCACGATGTCGTCGAGCATCGAGTAGCCGACGCGCGTGACGACGCGCACCGCCTTCGGATTCGGAAAGCCATAGACGAAGTCGAACTCGTCGAGCGCGCTCGCAAGCATCTCGCGCTGCAGGAGCAGCGCCGGCCCGAGCGAACGATGGCCCGCATCGACGACGAGATCGACCAGCACGCCGGCACGGATCGGCCGCCCGTCGAGGAACATCGGGCGCCTGCCGATCGCCGCGGCGCCGACGAACGGTCCGTCCGCGCCGACGCGAAGCAGGCACAGCTGCGGCTCGCCCCACGGGCACGAGCGGTAGAACCAGTCGTACTTCGCGACGAAGCGCGCCTGGTCGTCGCGCCCGCGCCGGCAGACCTCGAGGAATGCATCGCGGTGCTCGCGCACGTCGCCATAGACGACCTCGTACGCGGGCTGCGTGCTCGTCGCGGCCGTATTCATGCCGAGGCCATGCCCTCGCCGTCCGAATCGATGCGCACGGGAGCGAGGTGCTGGTAGCGCGTCGTGCGGCGCTTGTTGCGGATGTCCGTGTAGACCGCTTCGGCGCGCTCGACGCCGATGCCGAGCGCGTCCGCCAGCTCGCTTGCGGCGACGTCGTGATCGAGGGCCCACAGCGCCAGATCCATCGCGCGATACGGCAGCGCGAAGTAGAACTCGTCCTGGCCCTGCTCGAGGCTGTACGTATCGGTCGTCGGCTGCGCGTCGCAGAGGCGCTGCGGCAGGCCGAGGTGGCGCGCCATGCCGTAGACCTGCGTCTTGTACAGATGCGCGATCGGCTTGATGTCGGCGGCGCCGTCGCCGTTCTTGACGAAGAAGCCCTGATCGTACTCGAGCCGGTTCGGCGTGCCGAGCACGGCGTAGTTGAGCCGATCCGCGTGGAAATACTCGATCGTCTTGCGGATCCGCTGCTTGAAGCTCGTGGCCGCGACGATCTTGAGGTATTCGGTGAGCCCGAGATCGCGGTCGTGGAACGTGCCGTCGGGCGAGCGCGCGACGACGCGGAACCGGTTGATGCCGCCGGCGCTGCCGCCGGAGATCACGAGCTTCATCTTCCAGCGCGAGTCGTAATCGGGCAGCACCACGCGGACGGCGGCGTCGCGCGCGGCGTAGCAGCCGATCGCCTCGAGCGTCGGCGCGATGTCGAAGGTTTCGGCGCGAACGCCGAGGTGGCTCGCCAGCAATTCGGCGCGCGCCGCGCTGTCGGCATCGGAATCGCGTTCGGGAAGGATCAGGCAGAAGACGCGCGATGCGCCGAGCGCGCGCACGGCCAGCGCGGCGCAGACCGAGCTGTCGATGCCGCCCGAGATCGCGACGACGAGGCCGCGCCGGTGCAGCGTGCGCGCGGTGATGTCGCGAAGGCGCGCCGCGATGCGCTCGGCTTCGCGCTCGTAGTCGATGTCGAGCACGCGCTCGTCGAGCGCGCTCATGCGGCGTCTCCGTCGATGCGGCGCGCGAGCACGGCTCGCACTTCGCCCGCTTCGTTCTTCAATTCGCGCACCTCGTCGAATGCGTCGTTGCCGCGCACGCGGCGGACGATGGGGCCGCCCTGCCCCGCGCCCACCTCGAACGCGAGCCAGCCGCCCGGCCTGAGCCAGCGCGGCGCATCCTGCAACAGCCTCATCAGTA
>CALFNI010000520.1 GCA_937902695.1 uncultured Rhodanobacteraceae bacterium | reverse complement strand
ACGCGCTTCCTGCACGAGCGGCGGATCGGGCCAGCGGATGTTGAGGCCGCCCGGCGGCAGCATGAAATCAGTCGGCACGACGATATCGAGCTGGTGCGGATCGACGACGACGCTCGCGCTCGACTCGACCGTTTCCGCGATCGTCTTGAAACCGACCCAGCGCCCCGTGAAGCGCGACATCGCCCAGCCGAGCAGACCCATGTCGAGGATGTCCTGCACGCCGGCCGGATTCAGCACCGGCATCATCGCCGAGACGAACTCGAGCTCCGATCCGTGCGGCAATGTCGACGAGCGGCACGCATGATCGTCCGCCGCGAGCGCCAGCACGCCACCGTGCTTCGAGGTACCCGCCGCGTTGCCATGCTTGAACACATCGCCGCAGCGATCGACGCCCGGGCCCTTGCCGTACCACATCGCGAACACGCCGTCGTACTTCGCGCCGGGAAAAAGGTTCGCCTGCTGCGTGCCCCAGACCATCGTCGCGCCGAGATCTTCGTTGAGGCCCGGCGTGAACTCGATGTTCGAGGCTTTGAGATGCTTCTTCGCCTTCCAGAGCTCGAGGTCGAAGCCGCCGAGCGGCGAGCCGCGATAGCCCGAGATGAAGCCGGCCGTGTTGATGCCGGCGGCGCGGTCGCGCATCTGCTGCATCAGCGGGAGGCGGACGAGGGCCTGGACGCCGGAGAGGTAAATGCGGCCGGTGGTGCGGGTGTATTTGTGGTCGAGGGTGTAGTCGCGGTCGATGGGTGGCGCGAGGACGGTTGTAGGTACGGACATGGCGGCAGCCGCTCAGGGAGGCGTCGGGAAAAGAACGGAATTGTAGCAGTGACGTAATTCGCAGCGTTCGATTGACACCGGGCTTCGCTCAGGTCGGCTGCGACCCAAATCTTGATCGGATCGCAACCTCGGTCGCCCGAATGCGAGGAGTTGTCCGCTTTCCGGGCTAGCCACGTACTTAGCTAACCGGAGCATCGGTTCGCTCCTGAAACGTGAGGCAGTGCGGCACGCCTCAATCCATTCGATCCTCGACTTCTGTCGAGGCAACCTTATTGTTGAGAGGATTTCATGAAAATCAGTCTGCGGGTCCTGAGCGCATCTCTCGCTATGCTCAGCGCCCTGTTCGTCACTCCCGCGTTTGCCACCGACACTCTGTACATTCCCGCGTCGGCGGCGAATCCGGCCGCTGGCGATCCGGATTTCTATTGCTATGTCGGTCCGCCGGGTATTTCATTCACTGCATCTCAAGCGGCAACATATTGCGAAGTTGGTTTTCCTCTTACGATTCCCGTGGGTCATACGATCAAGCAGATCGCCGTGATCCACGCGGACACGGGTAATTTCGCGGATCCCTATATCCAAACGTACCTCGATATTCGCCAGACCTTTCCGCCTTACAGCCCTAGCTCTATGTTCTTCTGGGACTCGACCACACCTGTCCCGGGCGGAACCGTTGCGACGACGAAACTGATGGCGCAGGTGGGAAAAACCTATCCGGACGCGTTCGTCGTGCAGATGGGTAATTTATATACCGTCATCGTGCGGGTAGCAGAGGGAGCGCGAGTAGATGGGCTGCAGATTACTTACGAGTGATCGCAGTTGAGATTCAAAGGGTGGGCCTGCGCCCACCCTTTCTTGCGTGCGCGCTACGACACCGCCTTCGCCCTAAAAGGAAACGCCTGCTGCGCCACCCACCTATCCGGCATGTAGTCGCCGACGACGCCATACTTCTCCGGCAACCGCTTCTCCGATTTCACCGCCGTTCCAAACAGATAATCCAGAAACGCATAGTGCGCCGCGTAGTTGCGGTCGATCGCCTCGGTATCGGACGAGTGGTGCCAGTGATGAAAATCCGGCGTGACGATGAGATAGCGCAGCGGTCCCCACGGCACGTGCACGTTCGCGTGATTCAGCACGGCCTGGAAGCCGACGATGATGATGTAGGCGTTGACCACGCCCTCGCGAAAACCGAGCACGAACAGCGGCGCGAGCACGAGCACGCGCGTCGCGATGATCTCGAATACATGCTGGCGCGAGCCGGCGAGCCAGTCCATCGTCTTTGCGCTGTGGTGCACGGCGTGGAACTTCCACAGGAACGGAATCTCGTGGTACGCGCGATGCGTCCAGTACTGCGAGAGATCGGCGACGAGGATGCACAGCAGGAGCTGCCATACGAACGGAATGCCCTGCACCGCGAGCTGGAAATCGTGATTGACCATCCACGCGAAGCCATGATGGATCGTGAAGTTCACGGTCAGCAGGATCAGGCCGACGAGGAAATGATTGACGGCGAAGTGCTTGAGATCAGTCTGCCACTCGCGCCGGAATACGAGCTGCTCGCGATACAACGGAAAGAGCTTCTCGAGCACGATGAAGATCAGCGTCGAGCCGAGCAGGTCGAGGATGAACCAGTCGAGCCCGATGTACGGCGTGTCGTCCGGAAAATTGCCGACCGGCACGCGCGAGCCGCCGAGCGCGACCGCGACAATCACGAGCGCGAACGACACCAGATTGACGTTGCGGCGGATGCCCAGCACGACGCACGCGAGCGAAAGCCCGCCGGCGACGAGCAATCCGACGAGCAGCAGCTGCCGTAGCGTGTCGACCGAATATTGGTGGCGCAGCTCCGGTGTCGTCAGGTATTCCGGAAAATGGAATGCGAGTACGGCGAGAAGGCAAAGCGCGCCGAGCGTGAGCGCGATGACGGTCGCGATGACGCCCTGACCGAAGCGCAGCGCGCCGCTGCCGCCGAGCATCGCTGCCGTATCGTCGACGGCAGACCGCACCGCCTCGACGGGCTTTTTCACGGCGTTGCCGATCGTGTACGGCACGCGGCTGACCGACGGGCGCGCCGCCGCAGGCTTTGTCGCTGTCATCTGGACCCTCCCGGCCGCAATTCTAGCGGTACTTACGAGACCCGGTCCCGCGCCGGACATCCGGCATCCGACGGCCGCACTGCATCGATTCCTGGGTCGCCTTGCGCGCGGCTCCGCCGCCGCTCTACGCTCGCCACGTTCCGGCGCCACGCCGGCAGGGGATCGGAATGCTCGCAGCGCTCGGCCACATTGCCTTCGGCCTGTTCGGCCTCGCCGTGTTGGTCGGGATCGCGTTCCTGTTTTCGAACGACAAGCGTGCGGTCAGCTGGACGCTCGTGGCGAGCGGCGTCGCGCTGCAGGTGGTGTTCGCGACGCTCGTGCTGAAGCTGCCGTTCGGCAGCGATGTGTTCAACGCGATCGCGCTCGGCTTCGTGAAGCTCCTCGATTTCGTCCGCGTCGGCTCCGAGTTCATCTTCGGAAGCTTCATGAACACCTCGAAGTTCGGCTTCGTCTTCGCCGTGCAGGTGTTGCCGACGATCATTTTCTTCGCGTCGCTGACGGGCGTGCTTTACCATCTCGGCGTCATGCAGCGGATCGTCAAGGGCATGGCGTGGGTGATCACGAAAGTCATGAACGTTTCCGGCGCCGAGACGACGAGCGTCTGCGCCAGCGTCTTCATCGGCCAGACCGAGGCGCCGCTGACGATCAAGCCGTACATCGAGCGCATGACGCAGTCGGAGCTCATGACCGTCATGATCGGCGGCATGGCGCACATCGCGGGCTCGGTGATGGCCGCGTATGTCGGCCTTCTCGGCGGCGATGATCCCGTGCAGAAGCAGTTCTTCGCCAAGCACCTCCTGACGGCGAGCATCATGGCGGCGCCGGCGACGCTGATGCTCGCGAAGATCCTCGTGCCCGAGACCGAGGAGCCGCTGACGCGCGGCACGGTCAAGCTCGAGGTCGAGAAGACGACCGCGAACGTCATCGACGCGGCCGCGACCGGCGCCGGCGACGGCCTTCGCCTCGCGCTCAATGTCGGCGCGATGCTGCTCGCATTCATCGCGCTGATCGCGCTCGTCAATGCGCCGATCCAGTGGCTCGGCGGCCACGCATGGAGCGACGGCGGCGCGTCGATCAACGCGTGGCTCTCGGCGAATGCCGGCCGCCCGGTCGAGCTCTCGCTGCAGACGGTGTTCGGCTGGGTGCTCGCGCCGCTCGCATGGCTGATCGGCGTGCCGTGGCAGGACGCGAACCTCGTCGGAAGCTTCATCGGCGAGAAGGTCGTCGTCAACGAGTTCGTCGCTTATGTCGACATGTCCAGGCATCTCGGCCAGCTGACGCAACAGAGCCAGCTCATCGCGACGTACGCGCTCTGCGGCTTCGCGAACTTCTCGTCGATCGCGATCCAGATCGGCGGCATCGGCGGGCTCGCGCCCAGCCGGCGCGCCGATCTCGCGCGCTTCGGCTTTCGCGCGGTGCTCGGCGGATCGCTCGCGACCTTCATGACCGCGACGATCGCGGGCGTTCTCGAGCAGCTCTGACGCGTTCCGTCCAGCGCGCATGTCGCGCCTTTGCAAGGGTTTGTATCGGTTCACGGCGCGCTTGGGCACCGATGACGTCGCGTCCGCACGCGGGAACGCGTCGACATCGTGATCCAGGGCGGCTGCTGATCGCACTTCCCCTCTCCCGCTTGCGGGAGAGGGTAGGGTGAGGGCATGCCGAGGCAACCGCTCCAGCGCATTTCAAAATGTAGCGCCGCCGCAAGATTGCCCTCGCCCCAGCCCCCTCCCGCAAACGGGAGAGCGGGAAAGGCGCGCGGCGGACGAGGTCGACGCTAAACTTCCGCGCATTCCCCCGGAATTGCGCAGCCATGGATCGCACCGCGGACGTCATCGTCGTCGGCTCCTACGTCCAGGATCACGCCTGGCTCACGGACCGCTTCCCCGAAGTCGGCGAAACGCGCCGCGCGCTCGGCTTCAACACCGGCCCCGGCGGCAAAGGCTTCAACCAGGCCGTGGCGTGCCTGCGCCAGGGCGTGGCCACGTTGTTCATCGGCGCGATCGGCGACGACCACCTCGGCGCGATCGCGCGCCGCTTCGGCGAGGACGAAGGATTGCCGTGCCGCTGGCTGGTCGTCGCCGACGCGCCGACTGCGGCATCGAGCATCGTCGTCGACCAGACCGGCGCGAACCTGCTCGTCGTGAACCTTGCCGCGAACGAGCGGCTCGATCCCGCCTTCGTCGAGGCCCAGGCCGATGCGTTCGATGGCGCGAAGATCCTCGTGCTGCAGCTCGAAAACAATCTGGACGCGATCGCCACCGCGCTCGCGATCGGCAAGCGCTTCGGCTTGCTGAGGCTGCTCAACCCGGCCCCGGTGCATCCCGAGCTCGATGCGCAGCTGCTTGGCGAGTGCGACCTCGTCACGCCGAACGAGACCGAGTTCGCCCTGCTGCTCGAGCGCATCGCCGGCGAGCGCGTCGCGGCGGCGACACTCGTGGAACGCCCGAACAGCGAGCTGCATGCATTGGCGCGAACGCTCGGGGTGCCGACCGTTATCGTGACGCTCGGCGCGGAGGGCTGCTTCGTCTCGCACGACGAGCGCTCGGACAAGCGCGGCGACGCCAAATCGTTCTATCGCGTGCGGGCCGAGAAGGTGAACGCAGTCGATTCGACCGGCGCGGGCGATGCGTTCTCGGGCGCGCTCGCGGCCGCGATGCTGCGTTTTCGCGACAAGCCCTTCCTCGATGCGGTCATGCACGCGAATCGCGTCGCGGCGATCTCGACGGAGACGGTCGGCACTGCGCCGGCGATGCCGACCTTCGGCGCAGTCGCGCGGCGCTTCGCGCGCTGACCACCTGGCCTGGGACGCGTTACGATAATCGGGGTGAATGGGAGGAGGTGCCATGCGCGCTATATCACTCCTGATTCCGCTTGCCGCGATGTCCGACCCGGCCGCAGCCGACAGCGCGTACCTCGATCCGTCCTTCGGCACGGGCGGCATCGTCGAGATCGGGTGGGCGGCCGGTCCGGCGCGCGCGAATGCGGTCGCACCGGATGTTTTGGGACGCGTCGTCGTGGGCGGGCGCGCGCCGGGTATTCGCGGCAACGACGATTTCGCGCTGTTTCGCCTGTCGTCCGCCGGTGCGCTCGACACGAACTTTGCCGCGGACGGCGGCGGCTTCCGACTGGTCGACTTCGATCTCGACGGCGTGGGCGGCGAGAGCGCGGACGCGATCAACGATGTGGCCGTCCTAGGCGATGGCTCCGCGATCGCGCTCGGCGAGGCGCATTTCGGCTTCGCCGCCGTCAATTCGCAGTATGCGCTGGTCAAGGTCGATGCCACGGGCGATCTCGATGCTGCTTTCGGCAACGGCGGCAGCGTGCATTTCGGCTTCGCGAACTTCGGCAACATCGACCAGGGCACGCGTCTGGCGCTCGATGCTTCGGGGCGGCTGCTCGTCACGGGCACGACCGTCGAACATTTCGCCGTGAATACGCGTCTGGAGTACTGGGTCGGGTCGACGCGACTGACGCCGGACGGGCTGCTCGATCCCGATTTCGTTCCGGGACGCCAGGCGCTGACTTTCTGGGGCGATCCGGGCCCGCCGCCTCGGCACAGCAAAATGAACCTCCCGTTCGCGCTCGGCGTCGACGCGCTGGGCCGCATCGTCGTGGCCGGTGCCGCCTCCGATCCGATCGCACAGGTCGCGGCGCTGTTTCGCCTGCAGGCGGATGGCGATTTCGATTTCACGTTCGGTGAGTACAGCCGCGCACAGATCGATCTCGCGCAGGCCGTCGCGTCCGCGCTCCTGCCGGTCGCCGACGGCAAGATGCTCGTCGCCGGCGGATGGGGACCGAGCCCTCCCGTCGCGCAGTTGTTCCTCGCGCGTCTGGACGACGACGGCGCGCTCGATCCGACCTTCGGCGCAGGCGGTTTCGGCACGCTGCAGATGCCCGCCGGGTTTCCGCTGCCGTCGCTGATCCTGCCCCGATCGCAGGGCGGCTGGTTCGTCGCGGGCCCGCTGACGGACGGCGTCGAGTACGCCAACGTCGCGGTCGTCGTCGCGGCATTCGACGCCGACGGCAATCCGGACGCCACATTCGGACAGGGCGGCATCGCCATCGTCGAGATTCCGGACGGCCGCGCATTCGATGCGGTGAGAGTCGTCGCGCAGCCGGGCGGCAAGCTGCTCGCCGCGGGCGGTCTGACCGGCCCCGAACCCGGCGCGACCGAGCACTTCGCGGTCCTGCGCATCGTCGTCGACGAGCACGTGTTCGCGAACGGCTTCGATCGCTTGCTCGCGGCCCGCTAGAATGGGCGGATGCGCATCGGCCCCTACCTCATCGACCCGCCCGTCGTGCTCGCGCCGATGGCCGGCGTCACCGACAAGCCGTTCCGTCAGCTCTGCAAACGGCTCGGCGCGGGGCTTGCCGTCTCGGAAATGACGACGGCCGATCCGCGCCTCTGGGCGACGCGGAAATCGCAGAGGCGCATGGACCATGTCGGCGAGCCGGAACCGGTGAGCGTGCAGATCGCGGGCTACGATCCCGCAATGCTCGCCGAGGCCGCGCGCTTCAACGTCGATCACGGCGCCGAGATCGTCGACATCAACATGGGCTGCCCGGCGAAGAAGGTCTGCAACGTCTGGTCGGGCAGCGCGCTGTTGCAGGACGAGGCGCTCGTCGCGCGCATCGTCGATGCCGTCGTGAAGGCGGTCGACGTGCCGGTGACGCTGAAGATCCGCACCGGCTGGAACCGCGCGAACCGCAATGGCGTCCGCATCGCCAGAATCGCGGAGGATGCCGGCATCGCGGCGCTCGCGGTGCACGGGCGCACGCGCGCCGATCTTTACGAAGGCGATGCCGAGTACGAGACGATCGCGGCGATCAAGGCTGCGATCCGCATTCCGGTGTTCGCGAACGGCGACGTCGACTCGCCGCAGAAGGCGAAAGCCGTGCTCGCGCTGACGCGTTGCGATGCGGTCATGATCGGCCGCGCGGCGCAGGGGCGGCCATGGATCTTCGGCGAGATCGCGCGCTATCTCGCCACCGGCGAGATCGTCGCGTCGCCGGAGCCGGCCGAGGTGCGCGACATCCTGCTCGGCCATCTCGACGATCTCTACGCGTTCTACGGCGAGCAGCAGGGCGTGCGCATCGCGCGCAAGCATCTTGGCTGGTATGCGAAAGATCGGTCGGAGAACGCGGCGTTTCGTTCGGTCGTCAATCGCGCGGAAAGTGCTGCGGATCAGATGCGACTGACACGCGACTACTTCGATGCGCTCGCGGCCGATCTCGTGCCGGAGCTTCGCGCCGCTTAGCCCGTCGTCCCCGCGAAGGCGGGGACCCAGCGCCTTTCGGCGCCTGGAGCGAAGGCGCTAGGTTCCCGCTTTCGCGGGAATGACGGTGTTACGTGATCCAAGGCAACACGAGCCAGCCGACGACGAGCACGATCAGCGCATACCGCGCGATCTTGTAGCCGAGCGGGTGCCTGCGCTTGAACGCCTTCTTGCGCTCGCCGACCCGGTGCGCGAATCCATAGAGCCGGTTCACGGCGCCGACGCGCTCGGTCTCGACGTTCTGCGTCGCGGTGGCCCGGCCGAGCACGCGGCTGACGACGCGATTGATCGCGCGCATGAACGGCGTCTTCAGCGGTCGCTCGACATCGCAGAACAGGATCACGCGCGTCTGATCGGTCCGGTTCTCGGCCCAGTGCACGAACGTCTCGTCGAAGACGATGTCCTCGCCGTCGCGCCACGCATACGGTTCGCCGTCGACGAAGATGAGGCAATCGTCCGAGTTCGGCGTGACGAGGCCGAGGTGGTAGCGCAGCGATCCCGCGAACGGATCGCGGTGCGGATTGAGCTTGCTGCCGGGCGGGAGCAGCGCGAACATCGCGGCCTTCACGCTCGGGATCCTGTCGAGCAGCGCGACCGTGTTCGGGCAGAGCGCGTGCGCCGACGGCAACGGCTCGCCGTACCACTTCAGGTAAAAGCGCTTCCAGCCTTCCTTGAAGAACGAGCCGAAGCTCGCGTCGTTGTGCTTCTCCGCGGCGCGGATGAAGCCTTCGTCGAAGAGGTGCAGCGCCTCGTCGCGGATCGCGCGCCAGCCGTCGCGGAGCGGATCGAGATGCGGAAATCCGGGCCGGTCGAGAATGGGTTTCGCGGGCACGGCCGAAAACGCGTACATCAGGATGTTGTACGGCGCGAAGAGGCCCGAATGATCGAGAATCTGCCGGCTGAAGCGAAGGCGCGCACGTCCGCGAAAATGCACGTACAGCACGCTCGCGAGATAGCACGCGATCAGTGCGACGATGACGAGGCGGATCGAGACCTGCACGGGCGTCACGTGGATCCGGTTGCGCGGGAATCAAGCATACGCCGAGTCAGCGCTTCGCCTGCTCGCGCGCGACCTTGTCGGCCTTGAGCCGGCCGAGCGCCGCGGCGACGCCCGCCGCGTCGGCGGCGTGATCGACGGGCAGCGCGTCGCGAAGCAGCGGCGCGAGCAGCGCGGTGTCGTCGCCGGCGTCGATGAGCGCCGCCGACAGACGCCCCGCGTCCTTGGGCGAGCCGAACCCGCGGCTCTGCAGCAGCGTGGCGCCGTCGGCTTCGAGCTTGAAATAGAACTGGCCGTCCGATTCGCGATAGCTCTTCATCTGCGGCAGCGGCGCCGCCTCGTCGCTCGATGTCTTCGCGCCGACCGCGGCGGCGCGATCCGTCAACCTGCGCACACCGACCGCCCAGCGCAGCTTCCCGATGAATGCGCCGCTCCGCTCGCGGGCCTTCTTCGCGCCGTCGAGGAGGCGATCTTCGATCTCCTGCGGGCGCGCGACGAGCGCGTCGTAACGCTCGCGCGCGGGCGCGAGCTCGGCGTCGAGACGCTCGAACAATTTCTGCTTCGCATCGCCCCATGCGATGCCGTCGGCGAACGCGCGGCGCATCGCCGCCGTCTCGTCGGCGCTCGCGAAGGCCTGGTAGATCGCGAAGATGTTCGAGTTCTCGGGATCCTTCGGCTCGCCCGGCGCACGCGAATCGGTGACGATGCCGAGGATCGCCTTCCTGAGGTCCTTCGCCGGCAGCCAGAGCGGGATCGTGTTGTTGTAGCTCTTGGACATCTTGCGCCCGTCGGTGCCGGGCAGCGTCGCGACGTTTTCCTCGATGCTCGCTTCGGGCAGCGCGAAGTAATCGTGGCCGTAGATATGGTTGAAGCGCTGCGCGATGTCGCGCGCGA
>CALFNI010000519.1 GCA_937902695.1 uncultured Rhodanobacteraceae bacterium | reverse complement strand
GACTTCCGCGGCGATCCGTCGGCGGCGCTCCTCGAAGTGCTCGATCCCGAGCAGAACCACACGTTCAACGATCACTACCTCGAGGTCGACGTCGATCTCTCCGAAGTGATGTGGATCGCGACGGCGAACTCGCTCAACATTCCGCCGGCGCTGCAGGACCGCATGGAAGTCATCCGCATCCCGGGTTACACCGAGGCGGAGAAGATCAACATCGCGCAGCGCTACCTCGTGCCCAAGCAGCTGAAGGCGAACGGCCTCAAGACGGCCGAGCTCGCCATCGCCGAACCTGCGATCCGCGACCTGATCCGCTATTACACGCGCGAATCGGGCGTGCGCAATCTCGAGCGCGAGATCTCGAAGATCTGCCGCAAGGTCGTCAAGGAGCTCTCGCTCGCCGCCGCGAAGGCCGCGAAGAAGGGCGTCAAGAAGGAGCGCGGCAAGGTCAGCGTCACGTCGAAGAATCTCGACAACTACCTTGGCGTGCGCAAGTTCACGTTCGGCCGCGCGGAGCTGCAGAACGAGGTCGGCCTCGTCACGGGACTCGCCTGGACCGAGGTCGGCGGCGACCTGCTTTCGATCGAAGCGACGATCGTGCCCGGCAAGGGCAAGCTGATCCACACCGGCCAGCTCGGCGACGTGATGCAGGAGTCGATCCAGGCCGCGCTCTCGGTCGTGCGCGCGCGCGCCGAACGCCTTGGCATCGATCCCGATTTCCACCAGAAGTACGACGTGCACATCCACGTGCCGGAAGGCGCGACGCCGAAGGACGGTCCGTCGGCCGGCATCGCGATGTGCACCGCGCTCGTGTCGGCGCTGACCAAGGTTCCGGTGCGATCCGAAGTCGCGATGACGGGCGAGATCACGCTGCGCGGCCGCGTGTTGCCGATCGGCGGTCTCAAGGAGAAGCTGCTCGCGGCGCATCGCGGCGGCATCACCACCGTCATCATTCCGGACGAGAACAAGAAGGATCTCGCCGACATTCCGAAGAACGTGACCGAGTCGCTCGAGATCAAGCCCGTGCGCTGGATCGACGAAGTGCTCGACATTGCGCTCGAGCGGCCGATCGCGCCGCTCGCGCGTCCGGAAGGCGAGAACGTGCGGCCGCGCGTCGAGCGCAAGGAAGAGCGTCCGGTCGAGACGCCGGTGCGCCCGCACTGAGTTCATGCCGAAGGCGGAGCGGCGCCAGGCCGCTCCGCCGCGTCGCGACGCGTCAGGTTCCTCGCACGTTTCCGACGCGCGCTCCTGCGCGTGCGATCGAAATCCGTGTGCCGTTCGCGCCGACTTCGCCCTGCAACTTCTTCGCCACGCTGTCAAGCGAACGGCATTTCCTTGCAACTTCGCGTGATGTTTTTCCGCATCCGAACACGCGCCGTGCATCGTGTTGCGCCCCCTGGGAGCCACTGGTATAAAGATCGCGCCGCGATCCAGGCGACAGCAGACTGTCCGGGCGATTGCGGGGTATCGGAGCTACGCACACGCGGGGAACCCCACCATGCTTGCGAGCAGAGCCTCAACGAGGCGTGCTCCGACTCGATCCTTTTCCGATGCGGGTCGCTGTTATGTGAGGGAGTGATACATGAATAGAGGCGAGTTTGTTGCCGCGATTTCCGACCAGTCGGGCCTGACCAAGGCCGATGCAGATCGCGCGCTCGAAGCGATGTTCAAGGTGGTCAAGAAGACGCTGAAGTCGGGCGACTCGGTATCGCTCGTCGGCTTCGGCACGTTCGTCGTGCGCAAGCGCGCCGCGCGCACCGGCCGCAATCCGCGCACGGGCGACACGATCAAGATCAAGGCGTCGAAGGTGCCTGCGTTCAAGGCCGGCAAGGCGCTCAAGGACGCTGTGGGCTGAGGACGGCGGCGCGTCGTCGCGACAGTTGCAGGGGGACTGAGGTTTTTCTTGGGGCGGATCGGATCGGGCAGATCGGCAACGCCTGTCGGGCGGATCGATTCGTCGCAAAGCCGGGTGCTTAGCTCAGCGGTAGAGCGTCGCCCTTACAAGGCGAGGGTCGGGGGTTCGAAACCCTCAGCACCCACCAGAGCAAGGCCCGGCGCGCCGGGCGGCCGAGGGGGCCGGCACGGCGCGGCGACGCCCACGAGGCGCGGTGCCGAGGCGGCGGGAACCCTGATCCCTCCGCCGGTATCCAAGCCGGCGGTATCGGCGTTGCCGCGGGCGGCGCGCCGCTATCGACGCGAAAGCGGCCGCCACACGCTAGAATGCGGGCCGTCACGCACGAAGGAGCGCCCCAGAGCGCTCCCCGAGGCCCACCTTGAACCAAGAGGGCGCCCGCGTGGCGCCCTTGTTTTTTGCCGACTCCGCATCGTCGACCCGACGCGCGCGGAATCCCGATCAGCAATTTAAGGCGTCGACATGCTGCAAGCGTTACGTGGAAAAAAATCGAGTCTCCTGATCAAGGTCGTCCTCGTCGTGATCACGATCGGCTTCTCGTTCTGGGGCATCGAGTCGTACCTCTTCACGCGCGTCGACTCGAGCGTCGCGAACGTCGACGGCACCGACATCTCGCAGGATCAGTTCCGCCAGCGCTTCGACGAAAACCGCCAGCGCATGATGCAGATGATGAACGGCCAGGTCGATGCGTCGTTCTTCGAGCGTCCCGAGATGAAGCGGCAGGTGCTCGACCAGCTCATCAACGAGCGCGTCCTGCTCGGAGCGAACAGGGATCTCGGCGTCAGCGTCACCGACGATCGCATCAAGCGCGAGATCCTCGCGATACCGGCGTTCCAGAAGGACGTCAAGTTCGATCCCGACACGTACAAGATGCTCCTGCAGGCGCAGAACATGTCGCCGCGCGCGTTCGAGGAGCGCATGCGCGAGGATCTCGCCGTGAGAGAGCTGCCGCAGCAGGTCGCATCGGCGGTGCTGATCACCGACGCCGAGCTCGACCGCTACCTGCGCCTCAAGAATCAGCGCCGCGATTTCCGCTTCGTGAAGCTCGACAAGCCCGCTGCCGATCCCGCGCCGGTGTCCGACGAGGACATCGAGGCGTACTACAAGGCGCACACGGCGGAGTTCACGACGCCCGAGCGCGTCGCGCTCGACTATCTCGAGCTCGACGGCAGCAAGATCGAAGTCAACGCCACGCCGGACGACGCGGTGCTGAAGGAGCGCTACGAAAAGGAGAAGTCGCGCTTCGTCAGCGCCGAGCAGCGCCTGGCCTCGCACATCCTCGTCAAGGTGCCCGGCAAGGGCAGCCCCGACGATCAGAAGCAGGCGCTCGCCAAGGCCGAGGCCATCGCGAAGGAAGCCAAGGCCGGCAAGGATTTCGCGGCGCTCGCCAAGCAGGATTCCGACGACCTCGGCTCGAAGAACCAGGGCGGCGATCTCGGCTGGCTCGACAAGGGCCAGACCGACGAAGCGTTCGAGAACGCGCTCTTCGCGATGAACAAGGGCGACATCTCCGATCCGGTGCTGACGTCCGACGGCTACAGCATCATCGACCTGCGCGACATTCGCCCCGGCAAGACGCGGACCTTCGAAGAGGTCAAGCCCGAGCTCGCCAAGGAATACGCGACGACCGAGAAAGAGCGCGCCTACACCGACAAGGCCGGGCGCCTGACCGACCTCACGTACCAGGATCCGTCATCGCTCGATGCGGCCGCCAAGGACCTGAGCCTGACGGTGCAGAAGACCGAGCTCTTCGCGCGCACCGGCGGCGCCGGCATTGCCGAGAATCCGAACGTCGTCAAGGCCGCGTTCTCCGACACGGTGCTCGTGCAGAACAACAACTCCGACCCGATCGAGCTCGGACCGAACCACATCGTCGTCGTGCGCATCGCCGAGCACAAGCCGGCGACGCCGATGAAGCTCGACGACGTGAAGGAGCTGGTGCGTTCGCGCGTGCTCGCCGAGCGCACGGCAAAGCAGGCCAAGGAGCGTGCCGACAAGCTCTTCGCCGAGCTCGGCAAGGGCGAGACGCTGGACAAGATCGCCGAGGCCAACAAGCTCAAGGTCGAAGCAGAGCAGGGCATCGCGCGCGAGGCGGTCAACGTCGATAGCGCGATCGTCGCCGCTGCGTTCGCGCTGCCGCGGCCGACGGCGGACAAGCCCCAGCGCCAGCTCATCACGCTCGGCGGCGACAGCTACGCGCTCCTGCAGCTCGACGGCGTCGTCGACGGCGATCCGTCGAAGCTCGATGCGAAGACGAAGGAGGCGGCGCGCAATACGCTCGCGGGCGCCGTGGCACAGACGACGGCACGTGAGTTCGTCGATGCGCTACGCGCCGGAAGCAAGGTGCGCGTATCGGCCGAGAAGCTCGAATCGCAGCAGTAGGTTTTTATTTTCCCCTCTCCCGCTAGCGGGAGAGGGGGAAAGAACCGCCTAGAGCCCGGTCATCCCAAGCGTGTTGTAGCCCGCATCGACGAACGTCACTTCGCCGGTGATGCCCGACGCGAGATCGGAGCACAGGAACGCCGCCGTGTTGCCGACCTCGTCGATGGTCACGCTGCGGCGGAGCGGCGCGTTCTGCTCGACGTGATCGAGCATCTTGCGGAAGTTCGCGATGCCGGCCGCCGCGAGCGTCTTGATCGGGCCCGCCGAGATCGCGTTGACGCGCGTGCCGTCCGGGCCGAGGTTGAACGCGAGATAGCGCACGTTCGACTCGAGGCTCGCCTTGGCCAGGCCCATGACGTTGTAGTTCGAAAGCGCGCGCTCGGCGCCGAGGTAGGTCAGCGTCAGCAGCGCGCCGGCACGGCCCTTCATCAGCGGCCGCGCGGCCTTCGCCAGCGCCGCGAACGAATAGCTCGAAATGTCGTGCGCGATCCTGAAGCTCTCGCGCGTGAGGCCGTCGAGGAACTCGCCGGCGAGCGCCTCGCGCGGCGCGAAGCCGATCGAGTGCACGACGATGTCGAGCCCGTCCCAGCGCTTGCCGAGCTCGGCGAACAGGGTGTCGATGTCGCTGTCGCTGGCGACGTCGCAGGGCAGCACGATGTTCGATCCGAAGGCGACGGCCGCTTCGTCGACGCGATCCTTGAGCTTGTCGTTGCCGTACGTGAACGCGAGCTCGGC
>CALFNI010000518.1 GCA_937902695.1 uncultured Rhodanobacteraceae bacterium | reverse complement strand
GCCGCTCACGCTGCCGCCCCGGCCTGCACGGTCTGCCAGTGCTCGCCGAGCCACCCATGTTTTTCGCCGTCAATGTGTAGAGGGCCGCGATCTGACCCTGCATGAAATCGCCGGCGTGAGACTTGGCAAGCGTCAGCTCGGCCGCCGCCCCGGCGCCGTCGATGCTCGTCGCCTCCGCAGCCGCGTCGTTGGCCGTATTGGCCTCGCCGCCGCCGGTGACGCTCGCCGTGTTGACGACAGTCGACGGCGCGCCGGGCGAGACATCGACGGTCAGTACGATAGTGGGATAGCTCCCCTTGGGTGCAAGCACATCACTGCGGGTGCAGGTCGCCGTCGCGAGCGTACAACTCCAGCCCTGTCCTCCGATCGCAACTGCGGTCAAGCCGGCGGGAAGAATGTCGGCGACCGTAACGGGACCTGCGGTGGGACCGGCGCCGGCGTTTTGCACAATCAGTAAATACGTCGCGCCTTGCTGGCCCTGGCTGAAGTTCCCGGCATGGTTCTTTAGGATCCGCAAATCCGCTTCGGCGTGGAGCGGCTGCTGTGCGCAAGCGCCAGCGTAGTCCCAGGGCACGTGACCGGTCGCGGAGTTCCATGGGATGTTGGTCTGGCTATCGTTCGAGGACGTCAACCCGCTCGGTCAGAGCGCCGATTGCGCCGATAGCAACGTATTAGGCGGAGCGCTGCCAACCTGCCCCGACAGCTGTGCGTTTCCGTCGACGCGAAAAACCTGAAGCTGACTCGATCCAAGCGAAGGCATCGCACCGCTGAGCTGATTGTTGGATGCGAGGAATTTCTGAAGTACCGGCGGATACGAAGCAGGAAGTGATCCCGTCAATTGATTATTTGAGACGTCGAGCACCTGGAGCGCAGCAGCACCACCCATCGGCGGCAGGACGCCCGAGAGCGCGTTGCCGGAGACGGTAAATGTCTTCAGAAACGGGTGCCCCGTGAGCGCAGGGACCGCGCCGGTCAACTGATTTCCGTCGACCTGGAAGTTCACCAGCTTCGAAAGATTCGATATATCGGGGATCGGTCCCGAAAACCAGTTGCCATCGAACTTTACGCTCGCCAGCGTCGGCGTCCCGTTCAAGAACGGTATCGATCCCGTGAACGCATTGTTCGCCGCGTCGATCGCCGCGATGGGCGCGCTTGGGCTCCACGATGGGAACGGGCCAGATAGCAGATTGCCCCTGACAATGAGATTCAGCAGCTTCGTCTGGCTTGAGAGATCGGGCAGTGAACCGGATAGGTGATTGTCCACGAGCCAGAGGCCCTGAAGCTCTGTGAGGGCGCTGAGATCGGGAAGTGTGCCAGTCAGATTGTCGCCATTGAGACTGAGCTGCACGACTCGATCGTTGAAGCAGACGACTCCGTACCAATTGCATTCGGTCCCGCTCGCGCCGAGCCAGCCTGTATTGTTGATCCAACCGTCGCCCTGGGTGGCGGTGTACAGGTCGATCAATGCCTGTCGTTCGCCGGGCGTGACAGCGTGAGACGGGGGCGCCGCAAGGAGCGACGCTACGCCGATGCAACACGCTATTGCGAGTGATCCACCCTTTCCCTTCCGCGCATCCGCGATCCGGGAACGATATCTTTTCGTGTTCATTGATCGCGCTCGGCATGGCCATAGAAAACGACTCCGATGTATTACGGGGTCCCGTCGACATCCGGACACCGATAAGCCTGCCCGCGCCGGCTCATCTCAAATGGGGTTCCGCGGGCCGCCCGTCTGACACTAAAGCCGCGGGCGAATCCGCAATTCCGGCCGCGGGTGCGGTCCGTCGCCCGCATCGTGCTCGAAGATCGCAAACCCGAGCGCATCGCGCGTCGCCGCGTAGCGATCGGCGAGGTCGAGCAGCTCGACGTACGCATCGTGCGCCGCGCGCTCCTGCGCGACCGTGCGAAAGCGATAGCTCGGCGGCGCATCGTGCATCGCGAGGATGCCGGCCGGTGTCGCCGCGGTCTCGCGCTCGGCGGCGCGAAGGCCGGCGAGGCTCTGCTCGATCAGCCGCATGGCGACGCGATAGCGCACCCAGCGATGATTGCGCCAGCCGGTCGCGGTGCCGGGCGGCGGATCGAGATGGGCGTAGTGCGCGAGCAGCACACGCGCCGCCTCTGCGCCGCGCGCCGCGACGCGCTGGATCAGCTCGGGTTTCATGCGGAGATTCAGGCCGCCCTCGTCCGCCGTCAGCCGCACGTGAACGACGCGGTCGCGGAATCCCGGCGCGCCGAGCTGCGTCGCGTCGCTCCAGTCCTGCATCGTCCGCACGATGGCCTTGACGAACCCGATGACGCTCGGCCTGTCGCCGCGCTCGACGTCGACGACTTCCGTCGTCGCGCCGCTGCCGTTGTGCGCCGGCATCCAGACGAAATCCTCGGGATCGCGCGGATGGGCGCGCACGAAGCGGTCGTCGGTGAGGTCGATGCCGAACGTCGGCCGGCTCGGCAGCGTCGCATCGAAGAAGTGCACGGGAAAATTGCTGCAGATGCCCCCATCGGAGAACCAGACCTTCTCGGGCACTTCCAGCCATCCGCCCGGATGATCGCGATCCGGATCGCGCCGGATGCGATGCAGCGGCACCGCGGACATCAACACCGGAAACGCAAGGCTCATGCGCACCGGCACGATGATCGGCAGGTCCTCCATGGCGCACAGCTTGAACTTGCCGGCGAGCGGGCCGTCGACGAGCGCCGTGCCCGCGCGCGCGATCAGGTGATCGACGACGACGGCGGGAAAGAGCGCGCGCCATTCGTCGGCATCGAAATGGTAGTCGTTGATCTCGAGCGGAAAGCTGTACGGCCGCCCGTGGCTCAGCGCCGTGGTCATCAGGCGAAGATCGATGCGTCGCAGGTGCGTCTCGCGGAGCGCATCGCCGGGCTTCGCGTCGGCCGGATCGGGGTTCCGCCAGAGATCGCCGAATGTCAGCGGCTCACCCGGCGCGCGCGAGGCGAGCGACTGCAACGTGCCGTAGAGCCACGGCGTCAGCGCCGCGTCGCTGCCCATGCCGCTGCAGAGCCCATAGCCGTTGGCGCCGATGCGGCGCGCCGCGACGAGGACGATCCATGCCGCGAGCGCGGACACGAATGCGACGATCGCGATCAACACCGCGAGGCCGACGCGCAGCGCGCCGAGATTGCCGCCGAGCAGCAACGCAGCGCCGGCTGAGCACGCTGCCGCGACGACGATCGCCGCCAGCGGAAAGTTCGCGATCGCCGCGATCAGCCAGCGCAGCGCTGCGCGCCACCGATGCCGCGCATCCGGCATCAATCCCGCGACGACGAGGTCGAACAGGGCGCTGGTCGACGGCTGCGGCTCGAACAGCCGGAATAGCCGCGTGCGCCCCTGCGCATCGGTCTCGCCGAGCTTCGACGGCAGCATGGTCAGCCGATCGAACGCACCCGACGCGCGCCCGAACTCGGCGGCCGCGGCCGCCGCGGCGGCGATCGCGCCCGCCGACGTGCCGCCGATGCTGCGCAGCCGATAGTGCGTCGCCAGCGTCGCGATCGCCGTCGGATACACGATGCCGCTCGTGATGCCGCCCTTGAGGATGATGTCGCACTCAGCCGCCGCATCGACGTGCCTCGCGCGTTCGTCTTCCGGCATGACCTGCTCCTTCCGTCGCGACACCGCTCAGGCGTCGAGCAATCCCAGCCTGCACGCAATCGAGCGCACGCGCGCGGCGCAGGCTTCGATGTCCGCGTCGCGCGCGACGATGCGCGGGCGGCCGTCGAGCGTGCAGCCGATCGCTCGCGCGAGCAGCTCCGCATGCGCGCCGGCGAGCGTGCGCGCATCATCCTCCGTCATGATGCCGGCGTGCGCGGCCGCCGCGATGAGCATCGCCGTGTTGCCGCTCGCGAGCAGCGCCGGCTGGGCGGCCGAGTGCAGAAGCACGAGGCCCTGCAGCATGAACTCGATGTCGACGAGCCCGCCCTCGCCCTGTTTGAGATCGAACCCTGCCGCGTCCGAGCGGTCGCGCTCGGCGCGCCAGCGCTTGCGCATCGAACCGATCTCCTCGCGCGTGCCCGCCGCGTCGCGCGGCGCGGAGAGGAGCGCATTCCGCACGCGCGTGAAGCGCCCGCCGAGCGCGCTGTCGCCCGCCACGGCCCGTGCGCGCACGAGCGCCTGCAATTCCCAGGTCCAGGCGCGCTCGCGCAGGTACGCCTCGTAGGCGTCGATGCCCAGCACCAGCAGCCCCTTGCCGCCGTCGGGCCGCAGGCGCACGTCGACATCGTAGAGCTTTCCGGCGCGCGTCTGCATGTCGAGCAGGTGCACGACGCGCTGCGCGAGCCGCGTGTACCAGCGCCCGCCCTCGAGCGGCCGTGCGCCGTCCGATTCGTGCTGCGAAAGCGCGCCGTCGTAGAGGAACACGAGATCGAGATCCGAGCCGAAGCCGAGCTCGCTGCCGCCGAAGCTGCCGTAGGCGACGACGGCGAAACCGCTCGACTCCGAAGCACCCGGCATCAGCCGGCCGTGCGCGGCGACGAGATCGCGCTCGGCAATGTGCAGCACCGATGCCAGCACGACTTCGGCGATGCCGGCGAGCGCGCGCGCGGCGGTCACGGCATCGATGCGCTGGCCGAGGAACGCGAGCCCGACGCGGAACAGCGCGGACTGGCGCGCCTCCTGGATCAGCTCGATCTCGGCCTCGGGATCGCCCTCGAGCGTCGCCAGCCGGCGCGCCAGCTCTGAGGCCATCGCATCGCGATCGGGCGGCCCGCTGTCGATGCGGTCGTCGAAGAGATCGTCGAGCAGCAGCGGATGGGCGATGACGCGCTCGGCGAGGAACGTCGACGACGACAGCACCTGCGAAAGCCGCTTCAGCGCCGCCGGCTGCTCGTCCAGCAGGACGAGATAGACGCTGCGCCGCGCAACCGTCTGCACGAGCCGCAGCATGCGCACGAAACATCGCACCGGCTGCGCGCTCGCGACGGCCGAAGCCATCAGCGCGGGCAGCACGCGATCGAGCCGCTCCCGGGAGCGCGCCGACATGTTGCGCAGCGCGCTCGAGCCTAGCAGCGATTCGAGCTCGCTCGCGACCTCGTCCGGCGGCACGAACCCCGCTTCGGCGAGCGCCGCGCGATCGACCTCGCCGCCGGCGATGCGGCGCCAGAGCTGCGTCCACGCCGTCTCGTCGCGCTGCTGCTGCGCGCGCGCGTCGTTCGCCATCAGCGCGGCGAACTCCTCGCTGACATTCACGCGATGGCGCGCGAGCTCGGCATCGAGCGACGACCAGTCCTCGAAGCCGAGCGCGAGCGCGATGCGCTGGCGCACGAGGGCGTCTTCGGGAATCGAATGCGTCTGCTCATCGCCGAACATCTGCACGCGGTTCTCGAGCCGGCGCAGGAACCGGTAGGCCGCGCGCAACTTCACCGCGCGGCCCGACGGGATGTAGCCGAGCTGCTCGCAAACGGCGAGCGCCGGCAGCAGGCCGCGCGCGCGCAGCGCCGGCTCGCGCCCGCCGCGTATCAGCTGCACGAGCTGCACGATGAACTCGATCTCGCGGATGCCGCCCGGGCCAAGTTTGAGGTCGTCCGCCAGATCCTTGCGCGCGACCTCGGCGTCGATCAGCGCCTTCATCTCGCGCAATCCGGCGAACGCCGAATAGTCGAGATAGCGGCGGAACACGAACGGCCGCAGCGTATCGAGCAGCCGCGCGCCCGCGTTGCGATCGCCGCCGACCGCGCGCGCCTTGATCCATGCGTAGCGTTCCCAGTCGCGGCCTTCGCGCTGGTAGTACTGCTCCATCGCCGCGAACGAGAGCGCCGTGCGACCCGACGTGCCGAACGGACGCAGGCGCAGGTCGACGCGGTAGACGTAGCCGTCGGCGTTGCGCTCGGCGAGCAGCGCGACGAATGCCTGGCCGATCCGCGCGTAGTAGGCGTCGGCATCGAGCGCGCGCGCGCCGTCGCTGCTGCCGCCGTCGGCATAGGCGAACACGAGATCGATGTCGGACGAGAAATTGAGCTCGCCGCCGCCGAGCTTGCCGAGCCCGTAGACGACCATGCGCTGCACGTCGCCGTGCGCGTCGCGGACGACGCCGTGCCGCGCCGCCACCTTGCGCTCGGCGCCGGCGAGCGCGGCCTCGATGCAGGTCTCGGCGAGCACCGAGGCACCGGCGAGCGTCGTCTCGACCGTGTCGAGATCGTTGAGGTCGCGCCAGATCAGCCGGAGCGCCTCGCGCTGGCGGAAGCGGCGGAGCTCGGCCATGACCTCGGCCTCGGTGAGCGAGGCCGCGAACACGCCGGCGCGCGCATCGGCGTGGCGCGGATCGCTCATGAGCCGCAGGAGATCGGGGCCGAGCAGCGAGGGATCGCCAAGGAAGCTCTCGTACGCGAAATCGCTCGCGAGCAGCACGCGCTCGAGATGATCGTCGACGCCGGCGTCGTCGTAGAACGGCACGCTCGCGTCGCGGCACGCGGACTCGAGCCGCGCCAGACGCTCGTCGAGGAACGCCGCGAGCGCGCGCGGCAGGGATGCCTTCGCTGGAGCCTGCATGGGGCGGCGATTGTATCGGCAGCGCCGTATCGGCAGCGACGTATCGCCTGCGCGCAGCCGCCGTCCGGTCCGGAGACCTGCGCCGGAGCGCGCAACCCCGCGGCCCCTCAAAAACCGGTTCCGGATTCACCCAGGCCGGTCATGAACGCGCCAACCGCGTGGCGTACACTGTGCGCCTGGGGGAGTCAGCGCATGACCGACACGCCGGCGGATGCCGCCAGCACCGACACGACGACGGGCCAGCCGCAGACGGCCGATGCGCTGTTCGGCGCCGTCTACGAGCGCCTGAAGGCGATGGCCGGCAGCCATCTTTCGCGCAACCGCGCAGGATCGACGCTCGACACGACCGCGCTCGTGCACGAGCTTTACCTGCGCGTCTCGACGCAGCGCGAGCTCGTGTTCGGCAAGCCCGTCCAGTTCTTCGCGTATGCCGCGCGCGCGATGCGCCACCTCCTGGCCGATCGCGCGCGCGACCGGCTGCGCCTTCGCGCCGGCGGCCAGTGGATGCGCGTCACGCTGACCGGCACCGACGATCGCCTCGCCATCGACAGCGCCGAGCAGGCGCTCGCCCTCGACGAGGCGCTGAAGCGGCTCGAAGACGCCGACGAGCGCGCCGCGCGCGTGGTCGAGCTGCGCTATTTCGCCGGGCTCACGCCGGAGCAGATCGCCGAGGCGCTCGGCGTGACGCGTCGCACCGTCGATCGCGACTGGCGCTTCGCGCGCGCATTCCTCAAGACCGAAATCGGCTGACGCGCGAGGCGCCGTGTCCGAACTCCGCGCCGGACGGCGTTCTCCCCCGGTCGACGCTTCCGCCCGGCGCCCGCCATGACCACCAGCAGCAACGCCCTGCGCGACCTCTTCGAGGAAACCCTCGCGCTCGCGCCCGACGCCCGCGGCGCATTCCTCGATGCGCGCTGCGGCGGCGACGCCGACCTTCGCGCGAAGATCCTGCGCATGATCGCCGCCGACGCCGACGACGACGTCGTGCTCGACCGCAGCGTCGACGCGGTCGCGCGCGCCATCGGCGAGACCGACGCCACCGAGGGCCTCCCGCCCGGCACGCGCATCGGACCGTTCGAGCTGATCGAGGTCCTCGGCGAAGGCGGCTCGTCGACGGTGTTCCGCGCTGAGCGCACGATCGACGGCGTGCGCCAGGTCGTCGCGCTGAAGCTCTTGCGCCGCAGCCTCTACTCGAAGGATGCGCAGCGCCAGTTCCGCCGCGAACGGCAAGCGTTGTCGCAGCTGCGCCATCCGGGCATCGCGCGGCTGATCGAAGGCGGCCTCAGCGAAGCCGGGCTCGCCTACATCGCGCTCGATCTCGTCGACGGCACGCCGATCACCGACTACGCGCGCGACAACCGCCTCGATCTTCGCGCGCGCCTCAAGCTTTTCCTGCACGTCTGCCGCGCGGTCGAGGCCGCGCATCGCGCGCTGATCGTGCATCGCGACCTCAAGCCCTCGAACGTCTTCGTGACCCGGGACGGCGAGGTCAAGCTGCTCGACTTCGGCATCGCCAAGCTGCTCGACGCCGACGACGAGACGCAGACGCGCATGCCCGCGTTCACGCCGGCCTACGCCGCGCCCGAACAGCGCGCCGGCGCGCCGGTGACGACCGCGACCGACGTG
>CALFNI010000517.1 GCA_937902695.1 uncultured Rhodanobacteraceae bacterium | reverse complement strand
GCGATCTGTGGATCGACGCGAACTTCAAGGAAAGCCAGTTGCGCAACAGCCGCATCGTGCAGCCGGTCGCCATCGAAAGCGATATCTACGGCGGCACGGTCGACTATCACGGCCGCGTCGTCGGCCTCGCGCCCGGCACCGGCGCGGCCTTCGCGCTCCTGCCGCCGCAGAATGCGTCGGGCAACTGGATCAAGGTCGTGCAGCGCGTGCCGGTGCGCATCTCGATCGATGCCAGGGAGCTCGAGCAGCATCCGCTGCGCGTCGGCCTTTCGACGGCCGTGAAGGTGGATACGCACGAGCGCAACGGTCGCGTGCTCGCGAACGCGCCGGCGACGAAGCCGGTCGCCGAGACGGACGTCTACGCGAACGATTTCGCGAAGGCCGAAGCCGAGGCCGACGCCATCGTGCGCACGAATCTCGCACCCGCCTCGCGCTGATCCGGCGCCGTGGCCGCTATCGCGCCGAACAAAGCGCCCGCGCCGCTGCACGGTGCGCCGCTCGCGCTCCTGACGATCGCCGTCGCGTTCGCGACGTTCATGGAAGTGCTCGACATCACGATCGTCAACGTGTCGGTGCCGCATATCGCGGGCAGCCTGGCGGTGAGTCCGCAGGAAGGCACCTGGGCGATCAGCTCGTACTCGCTGGCGAGCGCAATAATGCAGCCGCTGTCCGGCTGGATCGGCCGCCGCTTCGGCGAAGTCAGGAGCTTCTGCATCTCGACGGTGCTGTTCGTCGCCATGTCGATGTTCTGCGGGCTCGCGGTCAGCATGCCGATGCTCGTCGTCGGCAGGCTCCTGCAGGGCGCGGGCTCGGGCCCGATGGTCGCGCTCTCACTCTCGCTCCTGCTCAACAACTATCCGAACGAAAAGAAGGGCCTCGCGCTCGCGCTCTGGGCGATGACGGTCGTGGTCGCGCCGATCTTCGGCCCGATCCTCGGCGGCTATCTCACCGACAACTACTCGTGGCCGTGGATCTTCTACATCAACGCGCCGGTCGGCCTGCTCGCGGCCCTGATCACGTGGACGCTGCTGCGCAGCCGCGAATCGGCGACCGTGAAGGCGCCGATCGACATGATCGGCCTCGTGCTGCTGATCCTCGGCGTCGGCTGCCTGCAGTTCATGCTCGACAACGGCAACGACAAGGACTGGTTTTCCTCGCCGATGATCACGACGCTCGGCATCATCGCCGTCATCTGCCTCACGTTCTTCGTCGCGTGGGAGCTGACCGATGAACATCCGGTCGTCGATCTCTCGCTGTTCCGGCGGCGCAATTTCACGATCGGCGTGATCGCGATGGCGCTCGGCATGATGGCGTTCTTCGGCATCAACGTCGTCTATCCGCTCTGGCTGCAGACCGTCGCCAACTACACGGCGTCGTGGGCCGGCTACGCGACGGCGCCGGTCGGCATCCTCGCGTTCCTGATGTCGCCGATCATCGGGCGCAACATCCAGCGCCTCGAGCTGCGCGCCGTCGTGACGTTCTCGTTCCTCGTGTTCGCGGCGACCTCGTACTGGTTCTCGACGTTTCCGCTGGATACCTCGTTCTGGCAGTTCGTGCTGCCGCGCTTCCTGATGGGCCTGGCGATCCCGTGCTTCTTCATCCCGTTGAACCAGGTGATCCTGTCGGGCCTGAAGCCGAACGAGATCGCGTCGGCCTCAGGGCTCTCGAACTTCTTCCGCACGATCGCGGCGAGCATCTCGACGGCCGTCACCGTGACGATGTGGCAGCACCGCGGCGAGTTCCATCACGCGACGCTCGCCGAGCACGTCAACAGCGCGAGCCCGGCGACGCAGCAGTTCCTCAACGGATTGAGCCACGCCGGCAACGCGAAATGGCCGGCCATCGAAGGCATCGTCAACCGCGAAGCGCTGACGCTCGCGGTCAACGACGTGTTCCTGCTCTACGCAGGGCTCTTCATCGTGATGATCCCGATCGTCTGGCTCGCCCGGCCGCCGTTCGGCAACGTCGGACCCGGGGCGGCCCACTGATCAGGTTGCCGCCGGCTCCGCAGCGCGCGGCATGGCTGCGCCCTCGTGCGCGCCCGCGCGCTCGCGTCGCGCGGCAAGCCGGTGGCCGAGCCGGATCGCCGGCGCCTCGACGAAGCGATACGCGAGCGCCGCCGCGCAGAGCGTGAGCGCAGTCACTGCCGCGAGATACACCGCGAGGTGCTGCGTGCGCCAGGCCGACGCGACCGGCTGCCGCAGCAGCCAGAGGTAGATCAGCTCGGCGACGATCGGGTGCAGCAGGTAGATCGAATAGCTGATGCGCCCGAGGCCGTCGGTCAGCGGCGTCGCGATGCGCACGACGCGCGTGCCCGCGACGAAGACGATGAAGCCGAGCGCATACGCGATCGTATACGTCGGCATCTTGTGCACTGCGAGCATGGCGCCGAACGGCAGCGCGACCGCGTAGAAGATGCCGAGCGTCTTCATGATCAGCGCGGCGGCGGCATCGCGTTCGCCCGTCGCATGCAGGCGATACAAGGTGCCGAACAGCATCACGGAGAGGTTGAGCGGCCAGAACGACAGCGCGACGCTCGCGACCGGCTTTCCGAGCCAGTACATGAACATCGCGAAGAGGTGCGCCATCGCGAGCGCTGCCGCGATGAGCGCGATGCGGCGCGCCGAGAAGAGGCTCCGCCCCAGCAACAGCGCGACGCAGAGCGCGTAGAACACGAGCTCGACCAGCAGCGTCCAGTACACGCCCTCGGCCGGACGCACGCCGACGAGGTCCTGCAGCAGGGTCAGGTTGACGAGGAGCTCGCGGGCCGAGAACGGCGATCCCACTGCCCAG
>CALFNI010000516.1 GCA_937902695.1 uncultured Rhodanobacteraceae bacterium | reverse complement strand
GTCATTCGATGTCGTGTTTCCTCGCGGCGCCCCACGAAACGGCTGCGAAGGATCCGACAGGTACGGAATGCGATCCCGGCAGGGGTCACCTGCTCCGCAAGCAGCTTCCAACGTTCGAAAGTTCGCGTGCGCATCATGGTAGCCGTAGCTGTCGTTGGCGAAGGACGGCGTCATCGGCGGCGCATGGTTCGCGCCTAGCAGGTGAGTGAGCTCGTGCGAAAGCGATCCTCGGTTGAGGCATTTTCGCTCGACGAACCCAAAGGGCTGGTTATCGGCTGCGGGCGTCAGCACGAAACTCTGACCGTTGTCGTCGGCATCGTGACCGGTGCCGACGATCACGCCGCTCGCATTGATCGCGACCGCATTCGAGAAGCGCACGAACCCCGTCGTGTCGTCGACGACCGTGAAGAGATCGTAGACCGCACCGTCGCGATAGACCCACGCCTTCAGGCCCGGCACCGGCCCGTTCGCCGTGCCGATGCCGGCCGTGCCGACGATGACGCCGGCGTCGTTGATCGCGATCGCGGCGCCATTGCCCTGGTCGAGCGTCGCGCCGGCGATCTCGGTGAACGCGCCCTCGTCGCCGAACACGATCGGCACGAGCGTCTCGAGGTCGTTCGAGCCGAGGCCCACGACGACGCCCGCGGCATTCATGCCGACCGCGTTCGTGCGTTGCACATCGCTCGCGCCGCCCATGCCGAGCACGGCCGGCGTGCCCACTATGCCGACCGTCGCGTGGATGTCGGCGACGTGCACGTTCCAGTAGCCGATCAGCTTTCCGCTGTCGTTGATCGCGGTCCAGCGTGCCTGCTGGTCCTGCACGGACGGGTCCTGGACGCCGTAGTCGACGAGCCCGCCCGCCGCGGTCCAGACGAACGCGCGGCTCGGCACGCCCCAGCCGCCGGCGACGACGCCGTCGTCGTTGATGTCGGCCGGCAGGACCGGCGCGCCGGAATCGTCGTTCAGCACCGTGTAGGTGCCGGGCGTCGCGGCATCCCAGAGGAGGCCGAAGGTCGGCTGCACGAAGTCGTCCGACGTGCCGACGATCTGGCCTGCGTTGTTGATCGCGCGGGCGATGCCGTTGACTTCGTCGCCCGGCGGCAAGGCGAGCTCGTGCCAGCCGGCCGCGTCCCACAACACGGCGTGGCGGACGAAGCCCGCATCGTTGTACGTGCCGACGACCTGGCCGGCGTCGTTGATGTCCTCGACGGTGACCGACGTCGCGTCAGGCACGGTCAGCGGCGTCAGGTGGTAGAGCGGCGCGCCGGCATGCGCGGCGGCGAGTGCGAGGGCAAGCGGGAGGGCGGCGAAGGTCGAGCGCAACTTCAGGATCGGCATCGTTCGTTCCGGAGCGGTGGAGGATCGCCTGCGCGCGCAGGCGGGAAGCACTCTCGCCAACGCGCCGTCGCGGCGCATGTAGAAAGCATGTAGCACTCGTGTCGGCGCGCGTTTCAGGGGCCGGCGGTGCGATTGCGGCCGTCCGGCAGCTCGGCGAACGTGCGTTCCCCGGCGAGCTTGCGGACGCGCGAGAACGCCTCGTCGGCCTCGGCGTGCCGGCCGAGCGCGGCATAGACGAGCGCTTCGATCAGCGCGGCGCGCGGATCGCGGTCGGCGTAGGCGGCGGTGCGTCCGTTCACCGAGGCGGCTTCGTCGAGGCGACCCGCGGCGATCAGGGCGCGCACGTAGGCGAGTCCGACGCCGACGATCTCGTCCGGCACGCCGCGCGCAGTCGCCGCGGCCATCGCCGCGGCATGGGCTTCGAGGGCGGCGCCGTCGGTGCCCATCGCCGCGCTGGCACGGAGCACCTCGAGGCCGATCGCGGCCGGCGGCGCCGATGCCGACCACGCACGCAGCCGACGCGCGGCGTCGGACGCGGCAGGCACGTCGCCGTTGCACAGCAACGCCTCGATGTGCACGCGCGCCGCGCGCGCGTATTCCGGCGGGTGCGCGGTGTCGAGCGGCGCCGTCGCATCCGTGTCGGAAAGCTCGGCTGCGTGCACGCAATCGCCGCGCGCGAGCGCGATCTCGGCGCCGAGCGCGCTTGCGCGCGCCCGCGCGGTCGCGTCCTGCGTGGGATCGCTGGCGTCGGCGATCCGCGCGAGTAGTTCATCGGCTTCGCCGAGGCGCCCGACACCGGCGAGCGCCCGCGCGCGGGCAAGCACGAGCTCCCAGCGCTGGCGCCCGCCGCTGCGCGATTCGAGCGCGGCGAAGTGCCCGCTCGTCGCGAGCGCGTCGGCGTAGTCCAGCGTCGCGAGATCGGCGTCGACGATCGCGGCCGATGCCGCCGCGAGCGCATCCTCGCCGGCGAGCGTCGTGAACTCCTTCGCCGCGCCGCGCAGCACCGGCAGCGCGGCGGCGGGCTGTCCGCGTTCGAGCGCGAGCATGCCGAGATTGAGATCGACGGCCGCGACGCCGAATGCATCGTTGCCGAGATCGAGCAGCGTGCGCGCGCGGCCGTAGTCGGCGGCCGCATCGTCGAACCTCAGGCGCTGGCTCGCGACGCCGCCGCTGCCGATGTATGCGTTTGCGAGCACGTCCGCGCGTTTCGTGCCCGCCGCGAGACGAATCGATTCGGCGTAGGCCCGCTCGGCGTCGTCGAGCCGCCCTTCGCGGAAATACGCGGCGCCGAGCGTGTTCAGCGCCCGCGCGCGCAACGCGGCCGGCGCATCGGCGCCGAGGCGCGCCAGCAATGCGCCGATCGTCTCGCGGCTCTTCGCGTAGTTGCCGGCGAAGAACTCGATCTTGGCTTCGCTGAATGCGATCTCGGGCGTCGACTGCAGCTCCGGCGACGCCGTGCGGATGAGATCGCGCGCGACATCGAGCTGGCCGGACAGCACGGCCGCCGTGATGCGCTGGCGCAGCGTCGACTGCGCGATCGATGCGTCGGCTGCGTCGGCGGGAGGCGGTACGTGGCCGAGCTTGATCAGCAGCTCGTCGGCCGCCTTGCGGCCGGCGTCGACCGGCTCGGGCGCAGTCGTCGCGACGCGGATCGCGCGTCGCCCATCGCGCACGTCGAGCGTGACGCTCCAGCCGCCGCGCGTGGCCTTCGCCGTCGGCTCGACGACGAGGGTATCGGGATACGCACTGCGATCGAGCGTGCCGCTATGCGCGCGCGTCAGCGCGACGACGTTCTCGCTCGGCGCCGTTACGATGCCGCCGCTGCGCAGCCGCGATGCGACGAGATCCATCAGCCCGAGCCGCACCCAGATCTGATCGGGCGGGGCATCGACGTGCGCGGGCAGCACGATCGCCGGCATCGGACCGGATTTCGTGACGACCGTGCCCGCGCGCTCGCGCACGAACCACGCGGCGAGCGCGGCGAGGATCGCGAGTGCGGCGACGATGAGCGGAATGCCGCGCGCCCGCGCGCCGCGATGCGTCGGCGTCGTGGCCTGCGCCCCGTCGTCTGCGCGCACCGGCTCCATGTCGGCACCGGCGTCCGTTTCGATCGTGCCTTCCATGACCCAGCGATAGCCCAGGCGCGGCACGGTGCGGATCGCGCGCTGCTCGTTGCCGGTGTCGCCGAGCAGCCGGCGCAGCCGCATGATCGCGTGGCTCAGCGACACTTCGCTGACGTCGACGCGTCCCCAGACGGCAGCGGCGAGCTCGTCGCGCCCGACCGGCCGATCGCGATGCTCGACGAGATAGATCAGGCTGTCGATCGTGCTGAGCGGAAGACTGACGCGCTCGGCGCCGTCGAACAGCTCGCGCGCCTGCGGATTCAGCCGGAAACGGCCGAACCGGTAATGCCGTGGTCCCATGCCGACAGGGTAACCCGGATCGCGCGGCCGGCCGTCGCGGCGGGCGCTTGCCGCATAATGGCGCCATGTTTCGCCGTCACGCGTCTCGATGACCGCCGTTCCCGTTGCGGATGCCGCGCACGGCTGGCAGGCGCTGATCCCGCACCAGGGCGCGATGTGCCTCCTCGACGAGGTCGTCGCCTGGGACGCGAACGCGATCCATGCGCGGAGTCGCTCGCACGCGCGCGCCGACAATCCGCTGCGCAGCGACGGACGGCTGCGCGCGGTGCACCTGTGCGAATACGGCGCGCAGGCGATGGCCGTGCACGGCGGATTGCTCGCACGCGCGGCGGGCGGCACCGCGGCGCCCGGGCTGCTGGTGTCGTTGCGCGCGGTCGAGCTCAGGGTCGAGCGCATCGACGATCTCGCCGGCGCGCTCGACGTGCATGCGGAGAAGCTCGCCGGCAGCGATGCGAGCTGGCAGTACGCCTTCCGCATCGAGCACGCCGGCGTCGTGCTCGCGCAGGGACGCGCCGCGGTTCTCGCGACCGGCGGCTAGCCGACGAGCCCGAACGCGCGCACCGGAAACGTGCCGATGCCGCGCACTCTTGCCGGCACGGCCGAGAAGCGGAAGCCCGCCGTCGGCACCGCATCGAGATTGCAAAGATGCTCGACGATCGGAATCCCGGCGCCGAGCAGCGTGGTGTGCACGGGACGCGTCGGGTCGCCCGTGTCGTCGATGTTGAGCGAATCGATGCCGACGAGCGTCGCGCCGGCGTCGCGCAGGAACGTCGCCGCATCCGCCGTCAGGAAGGGATGGCCTTCGAAATACTGGTCGGTGCGCCAGTGCCGGTCCCAGCCCGTCTGCACGAGCACGGCTTTGCCGCGTACGTCGAACGGAGCGAACGTGCTGCGCGCGATCGCGCGACCCTTGGCGCCCGTCGCGCGCACGACGACGGCATCGAGCGACGCGATCGAATCGAGCGCCAGACCCGCGATATCCGTGCCGTCGGCATACCGGTGGTACGGGCTGTCGAGGTAGGTGCCGGTGTTGCCGACCATCTCGACGCGCCCGATCTGGAACTCGGTGCCCGGCGCGTAGTTCGCGCGCGACGCCGCATGGCTCAGGTGATCGCAGACCAGCGGCGCCGGAAATCCCTTGTACGTGATCATGCCGTCTTCGATCGTGTGGCCGAGATCGACGAAACGGCGCGAATCCGCGGCTCCGGCCGCGGCGACGCTGCGCTTATGCGGCTCGACGACGATCGTCTTGTTGCGGATGCGCACGGCGCCGACCATCAGGAGCCGGAGGTCGCGCACGATGCAGTCGGCGAGCACGTCGTCGGCGATGTCGTCGCCGTCGATGTCGAGCCGGAACGCGCGGCCGGAAAGGCCGCCGCCATTCGAGAAATCGATCTCGAAGTCGAACTGGACGCGTTTCCCGGTCATCGCTGCGATGCCTCGCGCAGGGCCTGCGGCGGCGTCGCGTACGAGCGCCGCCACGCGCGCCGGAGCTGGCGTGCCGAGCCGAAACCGCTCCGCTCCGCGACACGTTCCATGTCGAGCCGCGTCTGTCCGATCAGCTCGCGCGCGAGCGAGACGCGCAGGCGGTTGATGTAGTCGGGCAGCCCCATGCCGGCGTGCTCGTTGAAGAGCCGCGACAGGTGCCGCGGGCTCG